>DRJH01000475.1 GCA_011052285.1 Gammaproteobacteria bacterium | reverse complement strand
TTTGCAGGAGCATATCCGTCGTGCCGGGATGGAAGATCGCTTCGGTGATATCCTGGTGCCGACAGAGGAAGTGGTGGAAATGCGTGCCGGGCAAAAACGTACCAGTCAGCGTAAATTCTTCCCCGGTTATGTATTGATTCAGATGGAAATGGCTGATGAGACCTGGCATTTGGTCAAGAGCGTACCCAAGGTTAGTGGCTTTATCGGTGGTACAGCGTTGAAGCCGGCACCGATCAGTGATCAGGAAGCCGAAACGATTATGCAACAGGTCCAGGATGGCACGGATAAACCGCGACCCAAACACCTGTATACCGTTGGCGAACTGGTGTGCGTGATCGAAGGACCCTTTCAGGATTTCAGTGGCACGGTAGAAGATGTCAATTATGAAAAATCCAAATTACATGTCTCGATTTCCATTTTCGGACGTTCCACTCCGGTAGAGCTGGATTTTAGTCAGGTAGAAAAGGGCTAGGAGGCTGTCCTGTAACTTCATAGAAGATCACAAGGTTTTTATCACGAGTTATTGATAACGGGGAGCCTTCGGGCGTTTGCACCCACAGGAGTAAATTATGGCTAAGAAGGTTAGTGCGTACATTAAATTACAAATCCCGGCTGGCAAGGCGACACCGAGCCCACCGGTTGGTCCGGCGCTGGGACAACATGGCCTGAATATCATGGAGTTCTGCAAGGCTTTTAATGCAGAAACCCAAAGTATGGAGCCTGGTCTGCCGACACCGGTTGTGATCACGGTTTATTCGGATAAAACGTTCAGCTTCATCAAGAAAACCCCACCTGCCGCGGTGTTGTTGAGAAAGGCTGCGGCAGTTGCCAAGGGCAGTGCAGTGCCGAATCGTGACAAGGTCGGAACGGTGACTCGAGTACAGCTCGAGGAGATTGCCAACATCAAGATGGAAGATCTCAATGCTTATGACCTGGATCAGGCGGTTAAAATCATCAGTGGCAGTGCCCGCAGTATGGGCATCGTGGTGGAGGGATAGAACGTGGCTAAACCGACAAAGCGTAGCAAAGAATTAGCGGATAAAGTTGCTGGGGTAAAATTTTATCCTCTGGAGGAAGCGTTGCAACGAGTCAAGGCGACGGCGACCGCGAAGTTTGATGAATCTATTGATGCGGCTGTGAACCTCGGTGTTAACCCCAAAAAATCGGATCAGAATGTGCGCGGTGCCACCGTCTTGCCTCGGGGTACCGGCAAGGCCGTTCGGGTGGCCGTGTTTGCTGACGGTGAACAGGCTCAGGCCGCTAGCGATGCGGGAGCAGACCTGGTGGGAATGGATGATCTCGCCGACTCGATAAAGAAAGGGGTGCTGGACTTTGATGTCTGTATTGCGACACCAGAGGCCATGCGGGTGGTTGGTAGATTGGGGCAGATCCTTGGCCCCCGTGGCTTGATGCCAAATCCCAAGGTGGGAACGGTAACCGCAGATGTCGCCACCGCAGTGCAGAATGCTAAAGCCGGTCAGGTGCGTTTCAGAGTCGACCGGGGAGGAATTATCCACAGTCCCATCGGCAGAGCCTCATTCGATGAAGCAGCATTACAGGAGAATCTGGAAAGCTTGTTGGTGGCACTGAATAAGGCTAGGCCAGCAGCCGCCAAGGGACAGTATATCCGTCGGGTAACCCTGTCTTCAACCATGGGACCTGGAGTGCGTGTCGAACGTAGCACGCTACCGGGTATTTAAGAGCAGTATTTCGGATCGGGAGCTATCCTGATCCGGTGTGATGGGTGGTTGTAAGGAGTATAGCTCTTTCCAGCACTCAAGGGTCCCGGCGCGAAGCGAGGTATCTCATTCGTCGGCGGGGTGTCATAGACCGTAGGTGCTGGTTGCTCTCGTAACCGGCTTAATCACCGAAAGCCTGCGCAGACGGTGTATCCCGAGTGCAGGGTTTCCTGAACGAGGGCACCAGTTATAACGGAGGTAGCTCTATTAATGAGCAACAATCTGGAAGTTAAAAAGACCATTGTGTCAGAGTTGTCAGGGGTGCTTGCTGATGCTCAGACGGCAATAGTCGCCGAATACCGTGGCCTGACGGTCGCGCAGATGACCACACTTCGGGCTCACGCCCATGCACAGGGTGTTCACCTGCAAGTTGTCAAGAATACGTTGGTCAGACGTGCCGTGGAGAATACCGCTTTTGCTTGTCTGCAGGAGCAGTTAACCGGCCCACTGTTGTTTTCAGCAGCACCGGATCCAGTGGCTTGCGCCAAGGTGTTGGTTGAGTTCGCAAAAGATCACCAACATTTGGTGATTCGAAGCGGGGCAATGAATGGCACAGTGATCGATTTCAATGCTATCGAGGCGTTATCGAAGTTGCCTGGTCGTAACGAACTACTGGCAACCCTGGTAGCCACAATGCAGGCTCCGATGGTCAAATTAGTTCGGACCCTCAACGAGGTGCCCGGTAAATTTGTTCGTACGTTGGCCGCACTGCGGGATGCTCGGGCTGAAGCCGCTTAAGCACGGTATATTCATTTAAGTAACACTGGTTCTTATATATTATTTCAGGTATTAATTTCAGGAGATTAGGAAAATGGCGCTGTCTAAAGAAGATATATTAAATGCAATCGCAGAAATGCCGGTTTTAGAACTTTCGGAACTGATTTCCGCGATGGAAGAGAAGTTTGGTGTATCTGCAGCCGCAGCGGTTGCTGTTGCCGCACCCACTGCAGGTGCAGAAGCTGCGGTGGAAGAGCAAACAGAGTTTACGGTCAAACTTAGCAGTTTTGGTGAGAAGAAGGTGAGTGTCATCAAAACCGTTCGTGCCATCACCAGTCTGGGTTTGAAAGAAGCCAAAACACTGGTAGAGAGTGCTCCGGTCGCAGTCAAAGAAGGAATCAGCAAAGACGAAGCCGAGAGCATCAAAAAACAGCTTGAAGAAGCAGGGGCCACCGTGGAGGTCCAATAGGGCATTGCCCGGACAGTCGACCGGCAACGATTGCTGGTTCTGGTGACAAGATGTAGCGGGTAGGCTGGCGGATTTTCCGTTGGCCTGCTCGTGCTGGTATCGCCAGCAAAACAAGTTTGAACAATAGTCGCCACCACTATCCGTGG
>DRJH01000474.1 GCA_011052285.1 Gammaproteobacteria bacterium | reverse complement strand
GCAGTGATATCCAAAAACGTGATTTCATCAGCACCCTGCTGGTCATAACGACGGGCCACCTCAACCGGATCACCCGCATCACGAATATCGACAAACCGTACTCCTTTGACAACCCGACCGGCATCGACATCAAGACAGGGGATGATACGTTTTGCCAAACCCATCAGTACTGACTCCGTGGATAACCTGCAGCGAGTTGTAGCCCCTCGGCAAAATCCAGGGTGCCTTCATAAATGGCCCGCCCGGTAATGGCACCGAGAACACCGGTGCCCGATAATTCTCCGAGTGCCTGAATATCCGCCAATGATTTTACGCCACCGGCCGCAATAACCGGAATCCGAATCGTGTCTGCCAAGGCAGCGGTCATCTCCAGATTCACACCGGACAACATGCCGTCACGACTGATATCGGTGTAGATAATCGCCTCCACGCCATCATTCTCAAATTGCCGGGCCAGTTCCAAAAGGCTGTGACCGGAGGTTTTCAACCAGCCCTCAGTTGCCACGGCACTACCACGGGCATCCAGCCCGACAATAACACGCCCCGGGAACTGCTGACATAAACTGCGAACAAATGCCGGTTCCTGCACGGCTCGGGTACCGATAATCACGTAGCTTGCACCCGCCTCAAGATAGGCAGCAACTGTTTCCTGATCGCGTATCCCGCCACCGATCTGTACCGGTATATCCGGGTAGCGTGTACACATGTTGCGAACGATCGCAATATTGACCGGCCGACCGACCACAGCCCCATCGAGATCGACGATATGCAGACGTTGTGCACCAGCGTTGTACCAGCGATCTGCAACCCGTAGGGGATTATCATCAAATATGGTTTCCTCCTCCATGCGTCCCTGGCGCAGGCGCACACAGCGACCACCTTTCAAATCGATGGCGGGTATCAGTAACATGACAAACCCTGTAAATTTGTAAACCCGGGGTGGGCATGGTGCCAGACTATTGCTCCAGACAAGATAAGACACGGTACTGCAGGAATCGTAATATTACTGCGCATTGCCATCCCAGAGTACAAA
This sequence comes from Gammaproteobacteria bacterium, assembly GCA_011052285.1. Lineage (GTDB taxonomy): Bacteria > Pseudomonadota > Gammaproteobacteria > Arenicellales > DRJH01 > DRJH01. The sequence continues at coordinate 2,093 of DRJH01000474.1, read as the reverse complement.
GTTTCGCAACAGCTGCAATCCTGGCTGTTGGCTTTTTTCCGGGTGGAACTGCACCGCGAACACATTCTTGCTTCCGGCAGCGGCAGTAAACGCGACCCCATAGTTTGTTTCTCCATAGACTTGTTCCCGACAAGCCGCCTGCACACAATAACTATGCACAAAATAAAATCGCTCTCCATCATCAATGCCCTGCCACAAAGGATGGGGCAAAATCTGAGACACGTTATTCCAACCCATGTGCGGGATTTTCAGGCCCTGATCAAGTGGAAATCCGCTGACCGCAGTAAAGTGATTAACCTGCCCTGAAAACCAACCCAGGCACTCTCGGCCACCATCTTCCGCACTCCAATCATAGAGTGCTTCAAGACCCAGACAAATCCCCAAAAAAGGTTTGCTGACCAACACCTCACGCAAGGTCTCGAGCAATCCATATTCCCGTAATGCACTCAGCCAGCTACCGATCGCCCCCTGCCCAGGCACCACCACGCGTCCAGCCGCAAGAATCGCAGCAGGACTGGAGGTGATTTTCACACGTTGTCCTGGCGCCACATGCTCCAGAGCCTTAGCCACGGAACGTAGATTCCCGGTACCGGTATCGATAACCACTATCCCGCTCACAACAATATCCCGTGAATCATTCTGAAAACGCCGCCCAATCGACTCGATATATACGCCAGCTGAAACATCTACACATCCTGCAATGTGCCTTTGGTAGACGGGATCGCCCCTGCCAATGCAGGATCAACCGCCACGGCCATCCGCAAAGCCCGGCCAAAGGCCTTGAATATCGTCTCTGCAATATGGTGCCCATTGTGACCACGGATACAATCCAGGTGCAGGGTGCAGTGAGCATGATTACAAAAACCCTGAAAGAATTCGTGCAACAGCGCATAGTCGAATCCAGCCGTTGTGGTCAACGGGAATTCCACACTATCGATCAGCATCGGGCGTCCGGAAAAATCAATCACCACCCGACTCAAAGCCTCATCAAGTGGTACATAACTATACCCATAACGCTGAATACCGGAACAATCGCCCAGTGCTTTTGCAAAGGCCTGCCCCAGGGTAATACCGATATCTTCTACGGTGTGATGTGCATCAATCTGCAGATCCCCACGGGCTTTGATTTCAATCCCAAGCTGGCCATGCCGCGCGACTTGATCCAGCATATGATCAAGAAATGGTACCCCGGTATCGAACAAGGAGTGGATGTTGCCATCAAGCTCCAATTTCAGCTCAATCTGGGTCTCCCGAGTATGACGCCGGACTGCAGCAGCTCGGGTGCCCGATGGATTTTCAGTCAACTGCGGATTCATGAATAGCTTCCCATTGCCGGTTCGGGTATTCTCCACCCGTTTGAGGGCGGAATAGTACCAGATGCGGGCGAACATACGAAATACCCGGTGGAAACTATTGTCGCTCACAATTTGGTGGCAGGCAGCTCGATTGATCGGTGATACACTACACCTTACGTTATCCTGATTTGAAGCTGCCATGGATCACATTTTTCATCGCCACTGCCACGCCTCTTTGCCCATGGCGGTAAAGGGCCAGGGGGTGTATATCCTGGACCAGGACGGCAAGCGTTATCTTGATGCCTCGGGTGGTGCCGCTGTTTCCTGCCTCGGGCACAGCCATCCCCGGGTGATCCAGGCCATCAAGAAACAGCTGGACAACATTCCCTATGCACATACCAGTTTCTTTAGCAATCAAAGCAGCGAAGAACTGGCCGATCGCTTGGTTCAGAATGCCCCTTCGGGCCTGCAAAAGGTTTATTTCGTGTCCGGGGGCTCGGAGGCGGTGGAATCGGCGCTGAAACTGGCCCGCCAATATTATGTAGAGCGTGGACAAGACCGCAAATACTTCATCGCCCGCCGGCAAAGCTATCATGGTAACACCCTGGGAGCACTGGCAGTGGGTGGCAATGTGTGGAGACGACGTCAATTTCAGCCCCTGCTGATGAAAACGCAGCATATTGCCCCCTGTTATGCTTACCGGGATCAGGCCCTGGGTGAAAGTACCGAAGACTATGGTCTGCGTGTGGCCAACGAGCTTGAAACCAAGATCATCGAACTGGGTGCCGAACGGGTACT
>DRJH01000473.1 GCA_011052285.1 Gammaproteobacteria bacterium | reverse complement strand
GAGAACTCGATTACTATTGCCGTTGACGCCGATTACCCGGTCCCCGATCTTTATGCCTTCGATTTCTCGGGACTGTCCATCGGCCATCAGGATATCGGTGTGAGAAGCAAACCCGGCATAAGCAGGAGATACACCCACCGCCAGTACCAAATACAGGGCCAACATACGCGAAAATAGGCTGCGATCAAACGTATGCCAATATAGTTGCATTCCTGTCATTTCCCTTTGCCTGCTCAGATAACCCGTATCCCGGTCTGTTGTTGTTCAATAAACTATCATTCTTGCGTGTACAACAGTTCATCGCCGGAATTAATCCATCCAAACAAAAAATATTTTTCTTGCATTACCGTCTTGTGTGAGTATACAGTAATGGGGCGTGAGCGAGAAAGGTCACCGGTTGGACTCCAACGGCACACCAGTGGTGGATTTGCGTACCATTACCTCGCTCCCAAGTCCTTGACAGGCTTGCATCGCTTGGCTACTTCTATTTTCAGCCAAAAGAAACTACAGACCACACGCTATCTAGCGTGCAACACGTAGGACAAAATTTTGGACCAACGCACCAGAGACATACATCAGCAGTTCGTGGGCTTGATGCCACGGTTGCGGCGCTTTGCCGCTGGACTCTGCAATAATAGTCATGATGCAGATGATTTATTGCAGTCAACCTATGCTCGCGCACTGACTCGGCTGCAACAGTGGCAGGATGGCACCCATCTGGACCGTTGGCTGTTCCGGATCATGCATACCGTGCACATCAACTCGAGACAAACCAGCCATTACCGGCAGCAGTGCGTGGCGGATAGTGAGGTCGATATGCAACAAGGAGGCGATACCAGGCAGGAAGTGGAAACCTGGATTTCCCTACAGCAGACCCGCCGCATGATTGCTGGTTTGCCGGAAGAGCAAAAGACTGTTCTGCTACTGGTCAGCGTCGAAGGCATGAGTTACAAGGAAGCTGCCGACGTTCTGGAATTACCCATCGGGACCATAACCAGCCGACTTGCACGGGCTCGCATCAGTCTGGCAAAAGCCATGACCCCCGCTTCCACCAAAGCGCAACGAAACAGACCCCTATTGAGGAAAGTGGCCAATGGCCGTTGATGACAGTTTGCTGGTCGCTTACGTGGACGGCGAGCTGGACAGCAGTGCCTGTGCCGAGGTCGAAGCACAGATTGTACGATCGCCCGAGCTGCAACAAATGGTTAATCTGCTGCGCCAATCGACCGCTGCAGTCAGCGTTGCCTTCGATGAAGCCCTGTACGGGCCCATGCCGGAGCTAACACCTCCGGCTGAGGTTTTTCACTGGCGGCACAATTTGGGTGCAACAATAACGACCTGGTTACTATTACTGCGACCAGCAGTCGTACCCATCTCCGCTGTGGCACTTATCGCCGGTGTAGTGCTGGGGCGACTCTGGTTTCTTGGAGCTCCACCACCTGCGGATGTGGCACAGGCAGTAGACCAGCGCGTGATCACGGGCACCCTCACCAAGGCGCTGGAATTCAATACCAGTGGCTCGTTAAGCCGCTGGCGCAGCGGTGTTGCTTCCGGCTTCATAAAGCCCTTGCGAACGTTTGTAACCAAAGATGGCCGCTTTTGCCGAGAATTCGAACAATCCAGTGGCAAAGCCCAAGGTAGCAAACTACTGGAGAAGGGGCTGGCCTGTCGGGACAGTGCCGGTGGGTGGCAGGTTCTGGTTCGCTACCCGGTTAAATCACAGGCCATCTGAAATGGATTGCCTACCCAACCAATATTCCCAGATCAACTGCAAAGATGAGCTGAATCGACACGGGGTAGTAGCCAACTCCTGAGTTAGCTGGCCAGGTAAAAGCCAACGACCGTCACTGATTTCCTCTTGCTGCAAAATGATAGGTCCATCGGAAAAACATTGGTAGACGTAAGAAAACTCGTAACCTGTAGTCTGCTGTGCTGGCAACACAAACTGCAAACAAACTACGGCCGTGACGCCCACTTCCTCCTGCATCTCCCGTACTACAGCCTGACGACAGGTTTCACCGTGATCGACATGTCCTGAAACCGAGCTATCCCACAACCCGGGGTCTGATTTTTTCTGCAATGAACGCAGTTGCACAAAAACCTGGCCGATTCGGTTAAATATCAGCACGTGTACAGCCCGATGACGCAGTCCCAGGTGATGAATCAGTGGTCGATCGGCACGACCGACAATCCGGTTCTGGGTGTCCACCACATCCAGAATTTCAAGACGCTGCTTACCGGTCGTTCCGGTCACAGGACTTGCCGCAATCCAGACATTTTCCGATGTCGGGACTGCGCCAGGCTAACCAGGGAATCGATTAACGAAGCGTAGTCAATGCCTGTCTCTTGCCACAGTCTTGGGTACATACTGATCGGTGTGAATCCAGGCATAGTATTGATTTCATTGATATAGAATAGATCGTTTTTGGTGTCAACAAAAAAATCAACCCGTGCCAGATCAGCAGCACCGACAGCCTTGAATACCTGTATGGCAAGTTCCTGTACCCGTTCAACCTGTGCTGAATTCAGCTGGGCAGGCACTACCAGCTCTGCACTGTCGTCTTGATATTTGGCCCGATAGTCATAAAAGCCCTGCCGAGGGCGAATTTCTCCGGGTACAGATACGCGGCTTGGATCGTTACCGAGTACCGCACACTCAATTTCCCGGTAACCCGTGGCGGCCTGTTCGATAATAAAGTGGAAATCATATTGGCAGGCCACATTGACGGCCTGGAGTAGCTCCCGCTCGTCACACGCCATGACCACGCCGACACTGGAACCTTGACTGCAGGGTTTGACGAAAACAGGCCATCGCAGTGCATTGTTCACCTGCTCGACACAGGTCAGCGTCTGGGCCTGCCATTGTTCGTGCGAAAAAACCAGATAGGGCAACTGTGGGATAGAATGTGCCTGTAGCACTTGTTTGGTCAGTGATTTATCCAT
>DRJH01000472.1 GCA_011052285.1 Gammaproteobacteria bacterium | reverse complement strand
TTCCGGCCCCTTGTGCTAGGAGGCTGTCCGAGCTCAGTAGTGGCCGAGCTCAGTAGTGACTCAACGCCTGCTCTACATCAGTGATGAGATCTTCAGCATTTTCGATACCGACCGAAAAGCGCATCAAATCACAACTGATACCAAGAACCTTTCGCTGTGACTCAGGGACCGAAGCATGGGTCATGGTTTGTGGGTGATTGACCAGTGACTCGACTCCACCCAGACTCTCAGCCAGGGAGAATATTTTGAGGCGCTGCATAAAGCGGGCGACTGTTTCGAAAGGCCCATTCAGGCGGGCGCTTACGATACCGGAAAAGCCCTGCATCTGTCGCTTGGCCAGAAGATATTGCGGATGCTCAGGCAGGCCCGGATAAATGACTTCACTGAAGGCTGGCATGGCCTGTAGCGCTGTGGCGAATTGCAGGGCATTTTGTTCATGTACTGCCATGCGGATAGCCAGAGTTTTGATACTGCGTAGCAGTAAAAAGCAGTCCAATGGTGCATTCACCGCACCGCAAGCGAACTGAATGAAGCGCAATTGCCCATACAGTGTTTCATCATTGAGCATCAGGCAACCACCGATGATATCGCTATGACCACCGATATATTTGGTCACACTGTGCATCACAATATCCGCACCCAAGCTCAGGGGTGACTGCATGATCGGCGAAGCAAAGGTGTTGTCCACCACAGTTAAAACACCGGCCTGTCGCGCGGCACGTGTAACCGCTTTGATATCGATAATTCGCAACAGTGGATTGGTTGGTGTCTCCAGCCACACGAAACGGGTATTGGTGCGAAAGTACGTCGCCAGATGATCGGCATCGACTGTCAGATCGACAAACTCGAATTCAATATTGTAGTGGGCGTAGATCTGCCGGAACAGACGGCCGGTGCCGCCGTAGACGTCATCGCAAACCAGTACATGATCCCCTGGTCGGGCCAGTTGTGTTACGGCCTGAATGGCTGCCAGACCGGAGCTGAAGGTGATGGCATGTGCAGCCTGTTCCAGTGCGGCAAGTGATTCTTCCAGGGCATCGCGGGTTGGGTTGCCAGCGCGAGCATAGTCATAGGTTTTAGGCTTGCCGGGATAGTTCTGGACATAGGTTGAGGTTTGGAAAATTGGCGTCATGATGGCCTGATGTGTGTTATCAGGAACTACGCCGGCATGAACACAGCGTGTGGACTGGCCGTGGTTTGATGAAGCTGCCATGGGGGTAATCTCCGGGGCTTGGAGTGGCTATCTTAGGGATGAACCACGGCGAGCATAGCATGCTCAAGAGAAGTCTGGGCTGTCTTTAGGTGAATAAAACACAACGACTCAGGACACTGAGTGTTGTTTCCTGACAAGGCGTGAGAAGCATAAAATCCTTTATTCAGCAAGTAAGACTCAGTAGTAATAGCCAGTAATTCTGCTACAACGAGGGGCTCACAGATGGATCCACAATAGCTCTCGACAGCCGTGGATATGGCGTTAGTTTCCTCGCTGAGAAATCATCACCAAACCTGCCCGTCGTTCGCAGTTAACGGGAGCCCCTGATCAATCTTTAGGCTTGACGGGTCGCTGAGCAGGAAAATCATTGAACCGTGACTCCAGGGTTTGCGACTCAAGGTGTACAGAAAGTAAGAAAGATTCTGCCGAACACCCATACATCATTGAGACTGGAGAAACAAAATGAAAGATCGCGAATTGAACAAGCTGAATACGAAACAGATTGCTAAAGCCTTGCTGTTGGCAGGATTAATGACTGGGCTGACAGCCTGCGGTGGTGGTGGTTCAAGCTCTGGTGCCGGTGGTTCTGATGCAGCACCTTCGACCCTCGGTGATACACCGGCCGCTCCGTCCGACCCGGCGTCACCCTTACGTTCACAACATCAATAAAACTTGATCACTATCAAGTCGCTTTCCTCCATCAAGCCTTCGGGGCGGCAACTCCGAAGGCATTTTTTGGCCTATCTCATTGTTTACTGGCCCTGTATTGTTACGACGATTTGTCGATGATGTGACCGTAAGCGATGCTCCCACAGGTATACACCCTGCCAGGTACCGAGCATGAGCTGGCCGGCGGTGATGGGGATGCTTAGATCATTACTGGTCAGTATCGAGCGGATGTGGGCGGGCATATCATCGGGACCTTCCATGGTATGGCTAAATAACGGATTACCATCCGGTGTTAGTTTTGCCATAAAATGTTCAAGGTCCATACGCACCTGTGAGTCTGCATTCTCACACAATATCAATGAAGCACTGGTATGGCGGACAAATACATGGCATAGGCCGGTGTGGATTTTCCTTTTTTTATTGTTGACGATAATTTTTTCGATTTCACCGGTAATATCGTAGGTTCCCCGGCCTTTGCTTGTAATCGAAATAGTTTTTTGCTGCCACACTTGCATCTCTCCTGTTAATGAGTGACTGCGTCGCTCTCTTGAGTAGTTTGTCCAGCCAACTAAGGATTGTTATCACCCTTTCAAACGGATACATTACACTATGATCTGATTCTTCAGTAACTATTCAGCGTATTCATCATTTTGTCCCATTACGGCGTTATGTTCGTACTCGAATGCTCACATATGGCCTATATGCTCACATTCTCCGTGCGAAAATACCTTGTACTGAACCAAAATCTAAACACGCTGAACAGTTGCATTCTTCATAGATAAACGGGGTTTGCTCGTGGATTTATTGTACCAGCGTCTGGCAGCCTTTCAGGACCGCGAAACAGCGTCCTGTTTGGCACAACTGCAACATGGCATTGAAAAGGAAAGCCTGCGCATTGATGCACAGGGAGTTCTTTCACAGCTGCCACACCCGGCTGCATTGGGCGCACCGCTAACTCAAGCTTCGATCACCACTGACTTTAGCGAAAGCCTGCTGGAATTGATTACCCCGCCCAGCACCGATATCCGACAGACATTGCGGGTCCTGACTGAACTGCACCATTTCGTCTATCAGAACATCGGGGACGAAAAGCTCTGGGTCAACAGTATGCCCTGTGTTCTCCTGGGCGAACACAATATCCCGATCGCTCGCTACGGGCAGTCCAATACCGGTCGTATGAAGTATATCTATCGCCGCGGATTAGCTATGCGTTACGGCCGTTTGATGCAGACCATTGCCGGTATTCACTACAACATCTCATTACCGAAAGCATTCTGGCATGTCCTGAGTCAAATTGAGCACGGCCATGAGGCCGATCAGAATACCATTTCCGCCGGATATTTTGCCACCATTCGCAATATACATCGCCATAGCTGGCTGTTATTGCTGTTGATGGGGGCATCGCCAGCGGTGTGCATGACCTTTCTTGAGGGCCGCAAGCATGATTTGGATGCCCTTGATGAACACAGCTTCGGCCTGCCTTATGCAACCTCTTTACGCATGAGTGACTTGGGTTATCAGAATAATGCCCAGTCGGGAATCGATGTTAGTTATGACGGTCTGGAGCGTTACGTGGAAACCCTTAATCAGGCAATGATGCAAGTTTATCCGGCCTACACCGACATGGGCGTGTTGGCACAGGGTGAATACCTCCAGCTCAATGACCATACGTTACAGGTTGAGAATGAATTTTATTCCATGGTTCGACCAAAACGTGCTGGTGATTCCTCAGTGAGGCCAACCAGGCTGCTGAAAGAATTTGGTGTTGAATATCTGGAACTGCGCTTTCTGGATCTTAATCCCTTCGCTGCCATCGGTATCGATATTGACCAGACGCGTATGCTGGATATTTTTGTTGTCTTTTGTGCACTACAGTACAGCCCACCGATTTGTACCCGTGAGCAACAGGAGATCGTTGAAAACCGACAACGTACGGTACTGCGTGGGCGCCAGCCGGGCTTGACCTTGTTGATTCAAGGGGCTAAAAAACCATTAGTAGAACAAGGCCATAGTTTACTGCAGGCCATGGCCCCGATAGCCGAACTGCTGGACCACGCTTGCCAGACGAGCGATTTCAGCGTGGCGATAAAGCAATATCGTCATACTCTGGATGATTTGTCGCTGACCCCGTCTGCACGAATATTGAAAGAAATGCAGAGCAACGGAGAGGCATTTGCCCACTTTGCCCGGCGCAAGGCGGCTGAACATGAGCGCTGGTTTAAAATGCATATGATTGACCCGGTAGTGGCTGCCACGTTGCAGCAACAGGCACAGACGTCACAACAAGAATTACTACAGCTGGAACAGGAACAAAGCAATGATTTTGCCGGTTTCTTGGCCTGCTATCTCGGTACCAGCACCGCGTGATCGGGCCGCTTTACCGGAAGT
>DRJH01000471.1 GCA_011052285.1 Gammaproteobacteria bacterium | reverse complement strand
GACGAGCTGGATCGACTGACAGAGAAGTGGGTCAATGACCATTATGACCAACGTCAGACTGCGTTAAAATAGCGGAGAACTCGGTACTCTCAAGTTATATACTGCTCAAATTTATACCGCTACTGCTTAAAGTCCTCCCTGTACAGGCGTCTCTTAGAAAATCCCTTTGGCTGTTTCTGGAAGTTGTGTCTTTTTAACATATTTTCCCCATTATTTAAACATTCAACAAGCTTATTTGCAGCGCGCCATAATGCGTAGCGTGCAACCCCGCTCCTACGTACTGACTGCGGATTGGGATAACACAAAACACTGTCAACATGAACTCCGAAACTTGAGTTAGTATATTTTTAACACGGGGTTTGGGTACCAGGGCGGCCAGCTTGGCCATGAAATCCAGCGGCTCGAAGAAGACGTGTGTCGTACCGTCCCGGTACGGTGTTTTCAGTTCATAGCGTATGTTGCCACTATCGGCCAGTGACAGGCGCTTCTCTGAAAGTGCCGGTCTGGTAATGTACCGGCACAACCGTTCCAGTTTGTCCCGTTCATTGACATTGGCTACCACGCCTGCATGCAGTGAAAACCCGGCTACCTTCTCTGTGCCCGGCCTGATGAATCAGATGTGTCGCCAGTGTGCGGTAAACGATGCCCAACACCTTGCCCATGATCGCCGGACGGCTGGCCAACAGAAAACGCAGCGGAATCGGCACGGGAATAAGGGTTGATTTCGTATGAGCCATACCTTCGTGTAGGAGCGGGCTGAAGGGGAGGCGCTTGCGCCGGCACCCTTAAGGCAGCGCCATTCGTCACGGAGGGAATGAGATAATATTATCTCTCCGCTTCTTCCCGCTGTTCAGTAATCTACTGAATCAGCGTCGCATTGAAGTCTTTACCGATGATATTGCTGCCATTGATGCTCTGGAAGATGTTTCCGGTCACAGTCGTAATCTGGTATCCGGGTTTAGTCGAATATACGATGTAGGCTCCATCTTTCAATCCCCTTTGCGTGTAGAAGCCGGAATTATCGGTTGTGGTGGTGGAAGAGAACCCGAAATTGCTGTTAATTTGGACAGAGGCTCCCGATAGCGGTTGTCCGTTCTCGAGGATATAGCCTGAGATTGAGTAGGTTTGTACAACCGGTGTGGCTGTAAAATCCTTCCCGATAATACTGACCCCGTTGATGCCCACAAAAACATTACCTCCATTGACGACAATGGTGTATCCCTGTTTGGCAGGAAAGGCAATATACAGGCCATTCGACAGCCCGCCAATTTCGTAAAAACCGTTAGCATTACTCGTCACTGTCGATGAAAAGCCGGAATTGTCGTTGATAGATACTGTGACACCGGGCACAGGTTTGCCGCTGGTATCCAGAATCGCACCGGATATCACGAAGTTGCTGGGTGTTGCTACATAGTCTTTGGTTATGTCAGAACCATTTACGGACTGAAAAATATTGCCCTGACTCGGACTAACGGAATAACCGTTTTTCGTAACCTCGACAATATATAGCCCGTTGCTTATTCCCGGGCGACTGTAACGCCCGTTTATATTGGTTTGTACCGTGGCCGAGAACCCGGAATTATCATTGATCTGCACAATTGCTCCGACTATCGGCTGTCCATTGCCATCGGTAACGGTGCCGGATACTGTGAAGTCCAGATTGTGTGCAGTGAAGTTCTTGACAACATTGGAGTTACTTACGCTCTGGAAGATATTTCCGCTGTTCGCTACAAAAGTGTGCCCCGTTTTTTTCGGGAGCACAATATACAGGCCGTTTGCAAGACCATCCTTGCTATACCGGCCTTCGACATTGGTTGTGACGGTTGCGGAAAAACCAGAGTTATCATTTATCTGAATAGTTACGTTCCGCACAGGTTGTCCACTCTGGTCAAGGATCGTGCCGGCAATTCGGTATGTCGGTATCTCGTCCGTGGCATAGCGGTTTTTTACCGGGTAGAAGTCGTTGAATGTTTGAGTGCGTCCGAGTAATACATTACTGGACGTGACCGAAAGACGCAGGGTGTAATCACCATAGGGCAAGCTGGTAACGTCCCAGTTGCCCAGTGTCTGTCCAGTCAGGCCGCCCTTTCCGGAAAGCCCGGTACTTAACCAGCTTTGCTGTTGATCACAAACAAAGAAGTCATCACCGGGGCAGTAATCAATCCGGTAGTCGGTGGTCACCCGCAACGGGTCCCGGCCGTTGACTGTATTTCCGGATATGTCCATGCTGTTGACAATTCTATCTCCCGGGTTGGGCAGGTAGTCAAACTTTACAGACATGGGCGAGTACACAGGATCACCATAAAATATGCCGCTGTTGCGGAACTCATTAAACCAGACGGCATCTCCCAATGGCAATCCACGCATGAAGTATAGGAGGGTCTCTACGGGATGATTCTCGAATGAGAACCCGGCGGACTCGTGGTGGCTGACACTGCCCCAGAACGCCAGGCCATTGAGTCGACTAAGGTAGTTTGCAGCGTGATCGCCACCACTGACCGATTTGTGTCCCTCGGTGAAGGAGCCGTTCTGTAATAACTCTATCCCGACGCCAATTTCCTGGAGGCTAATAACATCAAGACCGATTTCTCCGGCGTAAGTGCCGGCAGTGGATAGTTCAATCTTTAACCGGTCAAATAACAGGTCCGGCTGGGTATGTAGTGCAGGATTCAGCGTGTAGACTACCTCAGCATAGGTCCAGTCAGTAGTGCCGGATGAAATGGTTGCAAGCAGTTGCGTGCCGTAGTTAATTTCCGTTTTTGATGCTTGTTCACGCACTTTGAGAGTAGCGCGCAAAGTAGCCTGCTGCTGCATGGAATCTGCCTTGTAGCGCAGCGAAACCCGGTATTGTTGTGGTGTAGCGGTATTGATTGCCTGTGTCGGAATGCTGATTGTCTGGTAGGTAAAGATGCGTCTTTGATCCGGGCAATCCTGTGGTGGCTGAGAACCAATATCTGCAACGGTGTTACATTTCGGGTTGCTTATCTGGTCTGCGTTTCTGAACCAAAGGCTTTGGTTGTCGTCGAACCCGACATCGCTGCGGACTTCAGGAAATGCCAGGTTTTTGAAGTCTCCACCATTTGTGCTGCGCCAGGCAGTTGGCCAGACTGTCAGGAATGAGACCGGGAAGGACTGGAAGTTATATCCCATAAATCCATTTGACACACCAACGCAATCTGTATTTATTTCCTGCATCGCATCGGTAGAGGCCATACGACATGCTGCCGGGTCAGGCGCGTTCTCACAAAGCGTTACACTACAGCTGGCATCCTTCTTCCAATTGAGGAGATTGGAGAAATTTCCGAGGCCGGTGACCTGACCGTCCAGGGACCCCAGGTATACGAGAGCATCATCGGCTGTAGGCGCACGTCCTCCACTGGTGCCAGGTGGCGGGTCGCGGCCATCTGAAAGCCGTGCCAGGCAATGAGCCGGCGCCTTGCCACTGGCATTTCCGGATGAAAAATTCAGATAGTCATTACATTCAGGCGCGGATTCATCAAAGAGGCCAAGCTGGTAGCGCCAACCATTGCTTGATATCCCGTATACCAGGCTATTGGTGCTATAGTCAGTCCATGTAGCTCGCCCACCTGTGGTACTCCCATATTGCGAGCCATACAGTTTTCCGTAAATTCCATTACGTTCTGCCTCAAGTGTGCGGTCTACCAGAGTTAGCGCTGAGGCAAGATTAACGCCGTCAATCCGACCGACAATAAGCTCTTTATCAAGTTGGGGATCAATTTCACGCATGCCACGGCCATCACCAAACTCAACTGCACGGGCGTTTGAGGAAAGTACGGTGTCAACCGGATAGTAATTAATCAGCCAGAATTTAAGGTAATTATCCACCGATGTGGGTGCCGAAACAGGCTGGGAATTAAACGGGCTGTTGTTAACTTCAGTTCGCGTGGGTACACCGCGTGTAGTTACCACGTACCGGATTTTTGTGTACTGACGTAACTGGTCCATTGAAGCTTGACAATAATGAACAGTATCGCCATCAGTGCAGGTAACGGGTGTGATGGCAGGATCGGTCAGTGTATGGTGCTGCATGTGATCGATGATCTGATCGCGCAGACTGCGAAACTCATCCCAGCTGATAAAATAGCCCGGACGAATATTAACGTGAACAATATTCGCCGGGTTTATGTCCCGTTGCTGTGCATAGTAGGCGCCCACCTGCGGTGAGTCGATAGAGTTGTCATTAACTATGACAAGTAAATCGTCGCGTGACGCTTGTGCGGGTGTTGTAAGGGAATAAAGAGACAGAGCGAGAATAAGCAGTCGGTATAACATGGCCTCCCCCCTTCTACTCTAAGTTTTATATTTGTTTGGGGGAGGGTAACAGCCCCATCCACGAAAATCAACTTAACTTAAGTCAGCGCTATTGGCACATTTGCACCTCAGACGTATGCGGGTAAGGGCTTGCCTTGTTCTGCGCAGTGCGCCTCAAAGACCGGGTAGTATTCCTGAATAAGTCGATATAGAAGCGTGCGTTCCGGGCGATGGCGCTTGTAGGGCGGTGTG
>DRJH01000470.1 GCA_011052285.1 Gammaproteobacteria bacterium | reverse complement strand
CCCTTCAGGATTCAAGAGTGGATAACGCTCCATAATTTCAGCCACCGTCAGTTCATCGATGACCACCTCGAAGGCCCGAGCCATGGCCATGCCCCGACGCAACTCTTCCATGCGCTCCTTGGTTAAAGCCAGGGAAATGGAGCCGTTACGACGAAACCCAGTAGCCAATCCGGTTTCCGCCTCCAACCGCCCGTAGAGCTCCTGAGTGTATTTTGCCAATCGGGTCATGTTTTGGGTCGCCCGCAGCTGGCCGATCAAACCTGCGGCATGCCAGGTCGTACCACAAGTGAGTTGTTTGCGTTCCAGCAGCACAATATCCGTCCAACCCAAGTGCGCCAGATGGTAAGCGACCGAGGTGCCAATGACCCCCCCTCCGATAATAACGACACGAGCATGCGCTGGAATTTGTTTCATGAAATACGCTCCTGCTAGGTCCAGAATATCCGATTAAAAATCGGGGGCTACTTTACAGCAAATATCCAGGTTGATGGCTGATTCACGGCTTAAGAATCAAGATAAGCACCTTACCTATCTACAAGGATCTGACCCAGCAATGGTATCTTGCAATGGCCCAAGCTCTCGTGTTCCATCCAGCCAGGCCACAAATCATTTCCTGTTTCCGGGGGCTTCCGCAATCTCCTGCTTGTGGCTCTTTGAGCTTGGTGATGGGTTCACCCAGTCGATATTCAGCCCGTAGCCGTTCATAAAAAATGGCCTGTCAATAACCAGGATTAATTGCAATTAATGAAAGGGACATGCATTCAATATCGGCACAATTTATTTTTTTCGCTACGCTTCATAATTGCTGGTGAGCAGGCTCGTCAGGCCAACCAGATTAATGTTCTCTTGACATCGTAGTGTGCATATAATACCAACATGGCAACCTCAATAGTCCTTGTTACATGTGCATTTATCTCAGCATTGCGTTCGAAGCAAGGTGACTCTTTTAACTATTGCCTGTGATCGGGAATGAAGAATATGAATAAACACTATATTACCGAAATAAGGGCCGGTCTACGGGACTGCATCACAGAAACAAACCTGCCCTGCGGCAAAAAAACCGTTGGCAAAGTCCGGGATACTTATGACCTGGGCGATAAACTGCTGCTGGTAACTACGGACCGCCAGAGCGCGTTCGACCGTGTGTTGGCCGCCATTCCCTTCAAAGGGCAGGTCCTGAATCTGGCCAGCGCCTGGTGGTTTGAAAAAACCCGCACCCTGACGGATAATCATATCATCGCTGTGCCCCATCCCAACGTGACAGTCGCTCGGAAATGCCGCGTGCTGCCCATCGAATTTGTGGTCCGGGGCTATATTACTGGTTCCACCAGCACATCCCTGTGGACCGTATATCATGGCGGCCACCGGGAGTATTGCGGAAATCGTTTGCCGGAAGGGATGCGTAAAAACCAACGCCTGGAAACACCCCTGTCAACCCCCACCACCAAGGAAGCGGAACATGACCGGCCCATTTCACCTGCGGAAATTGTGGCAGAGGGCTGGCTCACGTCCGCCGAATGGGAAGAAGCCAGCACCAAAGCCCTGAGCCTGTTCCAGTTTGGCCAGGAACAGGCCTTGCGCCAAGGCTTGATCCTGGTGGACACCAAGTATGAATTCGGCCACGATGAAGCAGGAAACATCCTGCTGATCGATGAAATTCACACGCCGGACTCGAGCCGGTACTGGATCGCAGACAGCTACGAAGAACGCTTTGCCCGGGGAGAGGAACCACAAAATATCGATAAGGAATTTCTGCGCCTCTGGTTTATTGATCATTGCGATCCATATCACGATGAAACACTGCCGGAAGCGCCGGAAGAACTGGTGATTGAACTTTCCCGGCGGTATGTTTATCTCTTTGAAACCATCACGGGACAAAAATTCAAATTTCCCCGTCAGAATGAATCGGTGTCCGACACACTGCTGGCAGCCGTAAAGAAAATAATTTGAAAGTATTCATGATTATCAGTTCCCGATCCGATGAACCCTGAGCCAAAAGAATTACGGATAAACTGGACGATCTGGATGTCCGCTGGGAATCTCACACCACTTCGGCACACCAGGAACCGCGGCGCATGTTGGCCATTCTGGATCAGTACCGGGATGAAAAAAGCATCGTTTACATTATCATCGCCGACCGTTCGAATGCGCTGTCCGGATTCGTGGCCGCCAATTCCGACAAACCCACCCTGACAAGAAGTTTGTCCCACTACACACGGACCTGTTTCGCCGGAGTAACAATCTCAAGCCATCCTCTCCAGTGTAGGGTTCTGAAAGGAGTCCGTAGGGCGACTGGAGACTCTACAGGCACTGCCGCGGGTTGCCATCCACCCCGATCCAGAGGCTGTCCGAGAATAGGAGCCGTTGCGAGGGAAAGCAGATTTGAGGCGAATACTTGTTGTATTTAGAGTCTGCTCAATAAGCCGTCTCAGCATAATAGCCCAAAGCGATATAACAGCCATCGGGGTAAGGGCAAGGGCTTTCCCAGTGGCCGGTGTTCCAGCAAACGATGGATATGGCCCAGGTTTCTGCGTAGATAT
>DRJH01000469.1 GCA_011052285.1 Gammaproteobacteria bacterium | reverse complement strand
ACATCATCGACCAGTTCAATTCGGGCCACCGGGATGCCCGACTGGATGGTCTCGATCGCGGTCCGAACAGCACCCTCAACCTCGGCAAACGGACAGACCGCAGCACTAATGGCTTCCGGCTGCCCAAACAATCTGAGAGTCAGTTCGGTGATAATCCCCAAGGTGCCTTCAGAGCCCACAAACAGATGCGTGAGATCATAGCCTGCCGCAGATTTTCTGGCCCGCCGCGAGGTGCGGATCACACGACCGTCCGCCAACACCACCTCCATGGACAACACGTTTTCGCGCATCGAGCCATAACGAACCGTATTGGTCCCCGAGGCCCGGGTTGCCGCCATGCCACCCAAAGAAGCATCCGCTCCCGGGTCAACGGAAAAGAACAAGCCGCTATCCTTGAGATATTCGTTCAACTGCCTGCGCGTAACCCGTGGTTGCACCACGGCATCAAGATCATCCTGGTGGACTTCAAGCACACGATTCATGGCACTCATATCCAGAGTCAAACCGCCAGCCACAGCAATGGCCTGACCTTCCAGAGCGGTACCCGTACCGTAAGCCACTACCGGCACCTGCCAGTGGCTACAGGCAGTGACGACCCTGCAGACCTCTTCGGTACTGGCAACAGCCACCACCGCGTCCGGCAGTACCGGAGTATGTGCCGACTCATCCCGGGAAAACTGCTCACGAATCGCACGCTTTGTTTGCAAATGAGAGCCAAAGTACTCGCTCAGCTCCAGAATCACCTGATCTGCCTGTGCTGCGATATATTGTCTGGCTGTTGTCACCACACATTACCTCCAAAGCAAATCCGGGGAGCCTGTCCGAGAACAGAGAATCGACTGCGCAAAAGCGGTCTTTGGCTAGATTCCCCCCTGATTCTCGTTAAATACAACCAGTATTCGCCTCAAATCATGGCAAAATCGACCTCAAATTTGCTTCCCCTCGCTACGGTTCCTATTCTCGGACAGCCTCCTGGTCTGGATTTTCGATAAACATGGACACGCCGGGGTGAATGATCATCTATCCAGGTTAAAAATAAGTAGTTCCCTCTACGTGTCTTCCCCATTTATTAATGTTACCACGTATGGTATCGTTTGCAAGTCCCTTTAGCAGCATAACGCCACGGCTCAGGAGCGGCAAACCTGCGGCGCAACCAACTGTGAATTGTCACCAGACTATATGCGGGGTAATGACTTGGAAAAACCGCCGAGCTGTTTGCCGTCCCTTGCAGCCGCTTGTTAGACGACATCGGCAACTCTACTGTGGATCGCTGCGATAAAACGGCACTACAGCAATAGCTACCGGAGCTTAATGACAGCATCCCATGTGATTACGAATTGTCCTGTTATGATTGTCAGCCGGCTACGGTACCGGTCTGGAAGACGAGTTTCTCGCGGGTTATGGGGGGTCGGACCAAAGTAACTTATTGGAATAAACCACTTATTAATAAAATATTGGCGTAAAATTCTGCTTATAATGACCTTTTCAAGGAGGAAATGACGGCTTTAAGGTGATCACATCATGCCAAAAGCTTATCGTTACTTTGTGCCCGGCTGTGTTTGTGTGTTTGCTATATTACGCACCGCTGCCACAAAGGAGCCGGTAATGCCTTACAAGGTCACTTTGACTACCAAAAATACTCGTTTAAGTGAAAATAACTTGCCTTATTCGAGCTAAATAGTAATATAATCAAATACTTGCGTTGGTCCGACCCCCCTATCCATGTCCGACCCCCCTATCTCTATCATCCTATCCTATCGTCTACTGGCTGGGTTGTCTGCTATAATCAAGATGATTGCATTTGATATCAATATGAGGTCGCCCCGTGAGCAACCAAAGCATCACTATCAGAACTAAAAGCAATACAGTAGACAAAATCAGTGCCATTGCTAAAGCAATGGATCGCTCCAGAAACTGGGTCATTGAAGATGCACTCAAGCAGTACATTGATCAGCAAGCCTGGTACATTGAAGGTATACACCAGGCCCTGGCATCATTGAAAGCAGGGACGGGCATACCTCATGCAGAGGTCATGGCAGAAATCTCTGAACTGATCAATGAACGTATCAAGACCTACGAAAATAAACAGTGAGGATAATCTGGTCCTCAGAGGCCCGAACTGATCTGCGGGACATGGTGCTATATCTTTCTGATAAGAATCCATACGCAGCCAAAGCACTACACGAACGCATCGAGACCGCAGCCACAGTGCTCATTGGTAATCCATATATAGGTCGCCCTGGCAGAGTGCCCGGCACTCGTGAGTTAGTTATCGCAAATACCTCCTACATTCTTCCTTACCAGATCAGTCAGGATCGTATAGAAATCTTACGGATATATCACGGTGCCAGGAAATGGTCAGAACAATTCGATTGAGACGACCAAATATGGGGGGCCGAATATGGGGGCAGGATATGACCGCTTTAAGGAGATCACATCATGCCAAGAGCTCATCGTTACTTTGTGCCCGGCTGTGTATGGCATATTACAGGTATAAATGCGTATTTTAAGGGAATAGGTAACACCTCATCGACAACGTAGATAAGTTTTTCAACACCTGCCGGGTTAAAGAACTACAATTGCTAGCCGATAACGATGTGAGCGACTCGTACACATAGGGAATACAATGAAAATTAAATCCAAACTTATCACAGGCGCCAGCCTGTTGACGGTGGTGCCGGTCATAACAGTCAGCCTGGCCATGCTGTGGGTGGCTAGTGATCGTAGCGGCAAAGCCTTGCAGGATCAGGCTCGCAATCGCTTGGTATCGCTAAGGGAGGCAACCAAAAATACGGTGGAAAATTATTTCACCATGATCCGTTCGCAAGTACAGACCTTGTCCAACAGTCAGCTGTCCATCGATGCCGTCAACGCCATGATTCCGGCGTATAATATTTATCAAGGTGATGTGGGTGCTATGGGTGCGGCGGGCAAGAAAAAAATGGCGCAAATGCGTAGCGAATTGACAGCCTACTACTCGGGAGTTTTTACCACAGAGTACAACAAGGATAACCCTGTGGCCAAAACCGGGATCGGGACCTGGGTGAACAAATTTCCCGATGCAACCGTAGCATTACAACACACCTTTATTGCGGCAAATCCAAATCCACTGGGTAAAAAACAAGACCTGCTAAAACCCGACAACAGCTCATTCTATGGCATTATGCATGCGCGTTATCATCCGTCTTTCCTTGAGTATCAGCAGCGTTTCGGCTTTTCCGATATCCTGTTGGTCGACAGTAATACTGGAAATGTTATTTACTCCGTGGTTAAAGCCATTGACTTCGGAACATCGCTCAAGGACGGGCCATTCGCAGACAGTGGACTGGGCAAGGTTTTTCGTGAGGCCAATAAAGCGGAAAACAAAGACCTGGTCGCAATATCTGATTTTGCTCCATTTGCCCCGGCCTACGATAACCCGGCTGGTTTTATTGCCTCACCCATCTTCAAGAAAGACAAGAAAATCGGTGTGTTGGTGTTGCAAATTAACCCGGAGAAATTATCCGGCGTCATGACCAATCAAAACAGATGGCAGGAAATCGGTCTGGATAAAACCGCACAAAGTTACCTGGTGGGCGCTGACAAAAAGATGCGTTCCAACAATCGACGATTAATCGAAAATCCGCAAGCCTTTCAGGAAGAAGCCAAACAATTCGGCATGTCCGCCAAGACTCTGGCTATTGTGACCGCAAAAAAGACCACGATTGGATTGCAACAAATAAACACATCACCGGCCACCAAGGCCCTCGCCGGAGAATCCGGTTTTGAGCAGTACGTTGATCCCCGAGGTACCACAGTGTTGTCAGCCTATGCACCCCTGAATGTTGCCGGTTTACCGTGGGGGATTCTGGCGGAAATCGATCGTGACGAGGCATTACAGGCACAAAGCCATCTCAGGGCAACACTGATCAACATCATGTTGGGCTCCACATTGACGGTATTGATTATCGGAGCACTGTTGGGCTGGTTATTTGCAAAAATGATGGTTAAACCGATTGAAGAAACCGTCCTGGCGGTGAAAGACATCGCCGAAGGGGAAGGTGATTTGACCCGCCGATTGGACGACAAGGGCAATGATGAACTGGCTGAATTGGCAACCTGGTTCAACCGTTTCATGCAAAAATTGCAGGAGCTGATTCAGCAGTTCAATGGGGTGGCCGGCGAATTGACCACATCGGCGACCGAGCTGTTGGCGGTTTCGGACGAAACCAATACCGGCATAGCCCGGCAAAAAGAAGAAATGGAGCACGCAGCCACGGCCATTAATCAACTGACTACCACCATTGCGGATGTCGCAAAGAATGCCGAGCTGGCTGCCAGCGGGGCCATGCAGGCACGCAGTGAGGCCGGAGACGGCAAGAACACTGCCGAGGAAAGTGTAATCACGATACAGGGCCTGTCAAGCACAGTGGAACGTGCTACCGAAGTCATTGGCCGCCTCGAACAGGACAGTATTGATATCGGTGGTGTACTGGATGTGATTCGAACGATCGCCGAACAAACCAACTTGTTGGCGTTGAACGCTGCCATTGAGGCAGCCCGGGCGGGAGAACATGGACGCGGATTCGCCGTTGTTGCCGATGAAGTGCGCACACTGGCTTTTCGAACCCAGCAATCAACACAGGAAATACAGGAGATGATTGAGCGCTTGCAGAAGGCCTCCAAGGAGGCAGTCACTGCGATGGACGAAAGCAACGAGCAAGCAAAAAAAGGCCGTAATTTTGCTGATGAA
Organism: Gammaproteobacteria bacterium; assembly: GCA_011052285.1. GTDB lineage: Bacteria > Pseudomonadota > Gammaproteobacteria > Arenicellales > DRJH01 > DRJH01. The sequence goes on along the minus strand of DRJH01000469.1, from coordinate 5,009 downwards.
ACAGGCAATGTACTGATAAAATTAACGGAATCAATCAATCAGATCAGCGATATGAACACCCAGATCGCCAGCGCCGCCCAGGAACAAAGTGTCGTGGCTGAAGAAATTAATAACAATGTTGTCGGCGTGACGGAAATTAGCAACCGTACCGCTGCCGGTGCCCAACAAACTGCATCCGCCAGCGACAACTTGTCGAATTTAGCTGTCAAGCTTAAGGGGATAGCGGGCCAATTCAAGGTCTAGGAGCCTGTCTGAGAACACCATGAAGCTAGGCAATCATCTACACTTATTGGGCAGGCATCGCGCTATGGAGGCGCAACTAGATGAATTTCTCGATCAAATCACCAAGGCGAGCCTGACCTTCCTCAGTGCCATTGAGTGTTATTTACTGGCAAATGATGAAAGAGAGTTTGACCACTACCTGACCCAGGTGGAAAAAATCGAAAGCCATGGTGATAACCTGCGCCGTACTATTGAAGTGGAGCTGTATCAGCAAACGTTGATCCCCGATCTTCGCGGTGATGTCATGCGCTTGCTTGAAGACCTTGATGGACTGATCAACATCTGCCAGGGCAATCTTTTTCGTTTCTCCATTCAACAACCACAAATTCCCGCAGAATGCAATTCCGGCTATTTGCAGCTGACGAAAACGGTAATCACCTGTGTTGAGGCCGTGGTCCTGGCATCAAGGGCCTTTTTCCGGGATATTTCCGCCATTCGAGATCATATTGCCAAGGTTATGTTCTACGAAACCGAAGCGGACCGCATTAGTACTGCCATTCAGCGTACTGTGTTTGCCAGCAAACTGGCTTTAGAAGAGAAGCGGCAACTTTGTTATTTCGTCGAACACATCGACAATCTAGCCAATGCAGCAGAAGATGTTGGGGACACCATCACCATCTACGCCATCAAACGCAGACTCTAGTGGTCCATCAAGTTTATATTGACGGATTCAGCGTTCCTGTGGTGTCTCACGGCAAGGCGCAGTGCGCAGGCAATGGTCGGCCCCTTGTTAAGCACTGCAACGCCGCCGTGGGGCACCACAGGAACGCCCGAAGGGTTGGCCTGTCAGCGTCCATGACTGCATTCCGTCTCTTGCAAAGGACTACGGCCATTCACTGCGAGACGCGCCTTGCCATGAACACTGACAGGCCAACTGAACCCGCCAATATGAACTTGATGGACCACTAGTCTCTAGCATGGATTTCACCACGCTCTTTTTCCTCAGTAGCGGCCTGTTTCTAGGCTGGTCACTGGGTGCTAACGATGCACCAAACGTGTTCGGTACCGCAGTCGGCACCGGTATGGTGAAATTTCGTACCGCAGCCATTATCTGCAGTATCTTCATCATCTTTGGTGCCTTGTCCAGCGGCAGTGGAGCAGCCAAAACACTGGGCTCACTGGGTCAGGTCAATGCTATCGCCGGCGCCTTTGTGGTGGCCCTGTCTGCTGCAGCTTCGGTCTACATTATGATCAAATCCGGACAACCGGTTTCGACCAGCCAGGCTGTTGTTGGCGCCATTTTGGGCTGGAATATTTTTGCCGACAAACCCACGGATACCCAGGCGTTATCAAAAATTGCTATCGCCTGGATCGCCAGCCCGATACTGGCCGGCCTGTTTGCTATCCTGCTGCTGCTGTTAGTTCGGCGCTTATTACGCAATAGCCCGATTCACCTGTTTCGACAAGATGCCTACACCCGTCTGGGCCTGTTACTGGCCGGTGCTTTTGGAGCCTACAGCCTTGGCGCCAACAATATCGGCAATGTCATGGGGGTCTTTCTTACGGTTTCACCATTTACTGATTTCACCCTGCCTGGTGGCTTGATGCTCAATTCCACAGAGCAGCTGTTCCTACTTGGCGGCCTGGCTATCGCCGTGGGAGTTTTTACCTATTCTTACCGGATCATGCTAACCATCGGTCGTGAATTACTACCCTTAACCCCGATCGCGGCCTGGGTAGCGGTGGTTGCACATTCGCTGGTACTGTTTCTGTTCGCCTCCCAGTCGCTGCACGATTTTCTTGTGCAGTGGCATTTGCCGGCACCCGCATTGGTGCCGGTATCCAGTTCCCAAGCCATTATTGGCGCTGTCGTCGGTATTGGCCTGCTGCAAGGGGGCAGTGAAGTGCACTGGCGCAAGCTGGGTCGGATCGCTTTGGGCTGGGTGATTGCACCGGCATTGTCCGCCTTGCTCTGCTTTATTGCCCTGTTCTTCGTTCAGAATGTATTTAATCAGGTGGTGTATCGATATTAACAGCGCATCCCGGGCAACACCTGATGACGGATCCAGTTGCGTACCTCCAGTTGTCGAACATCTTCGTCCATAACATCCTCATCCACACCTAACTGCCAGGCCAGATCACGACGCCCAGGTTCCCAGTGTACCGTCTCGAGGTCATCGGTAAGGCGTTTGCAACTCTCTTCGTCCTGAAAAAAGCCCAGTTTTACCAATGCCTGACGACGGCAAAACATCAACCTGGCCAGTTCATGCAAATTGTATTCAGGGTGGTATTGAACAGCCCACATGGTACCACCACGATGACTGACCGAAACAGCCTGCACTTGGGTAAAACGATTACCCGCGAGGCACAACGCAGAAGCCGGCAGGTGGGTAATTTCGTCATCATGGCTGATAAAACCATCAAATACGGCTGGCTTACCCTCATACATGGGATGGCCCCGCCCCGCAGCAGTCAACTGGATCTTACGGGCTATACCAAGTTCCCGACCCGCAGGATTACGGGCACAACGCCCTCCCGCAGCAGTTACCGCAATCTGCGCTGCCCAGCAACTGCCGAACTGCGGTACCCCAGCGGCAAACACCGCCTGGGCAAAAGCAATCTGCCGACGTACCTTCTCGTCATCTTCCTTGAATACAGTAAGGCTGGAACCGGTCCAGGTGATTCCATCATAATCTGCCAGTGCCGCACCTTCAGGCAGCTCATCGCCCGGATCTGCCGGATGGACGACCGCAATAACACAACCGGGATGGCAACTTTCCAGCATGCGCTGATATAATACCCCGGCCGGTGTAGCGCCACCTGCATCCAACTCCTCACGACCTTGTTTGCTATAACCATCGACGATCAAAAAACGTGGTTCTCTGGACATATCGGAACTCCATAATTAAATGACAAAACCATCGCCATAAATACTGGAAATGCCGGAAATGCCGGTTTTTACTGAAGCAATAAACCGGTCGGCACCTATTCTTGGACAGCCTCCCAGCGTGAACCGCTGCATTACAGCCCTGAAAAAACGCAGTATACTACGATTCTTTCTACTCACTGCCCAGGATCACAACGCCTCAATGGATAAGCCTGTTGCTTTCTCCCATGGACAAATCAAGGACTTTCTGGCCTTTGCCAACTCCCTGGCGGATCTGGCCCGCTCCATTACCATGCGCTTTTTTCGCCAACACCTCAATATCGAGAACAAACCTGACGCCAGCCCGGTCACTATCGCCGACAAGAATACTGAGCTGGCTCTGCAACAGGCCATACTGAAGCGATACCCTGAACACGGCGTCTCCGGGGAGGAACACGGGGAGATCAATGCGCACAAGTCGCTGGTCTGGGTGATCGATCCAATCGATGGTACCAAGAGTTTTGTTTCGGGTATTCCCCTATTCGGTACCTTGATCGGACTCATGCACAAAGGCCGGCCTTTACTCGGCGTTGCTGACATTCCGGCCCTGAATGAACGCTGGTCCGGCTCTGCTACATTCGGTAGCCAGCTCAATAAAAAATCATGCCAGAGTGCGAATACCACGCTCGAGGATGCCAGAATCTACTGTACCTCACTGGATATGCTCGATAATCGGCAGCAACAGCAATTTTCTACCCTCAGCCAACAGTGCCGCTTTCGCGGCTTCGGCGGGGATTGCTACAACTATACCCGGCTGGCCAGTGGCAGCATCGACATCGTTATGGAAGCGGATCTGAAACCCTGCGATATTCTGCCCCTGGTGCCAATCATTGAAGGAGCTGGCGGCATCATTACGGACCTGGCAGGCCAACCATTAACGATGACCAACTACCGAACCGCACTGGCTGCGGCCAACCTGACACTACACCAACAGGCACTACGAGCAATCCAACAGACCTGAGCCGCAATATTTGACAGCCCTGGGCGAAGTTACGCTGGCTCCGGAAAGGGCCCTGACGCCGCTAACTCCGGAGCAAGTTCACCGGCGATTCCGGCAAAGGCCTGATGAAAGGATTGAGCCAGCTCGCAAGCACTTTGCTGATAAGCGCGTTGATCTTGCCAGGCCGCTGCGGGATTGAGTACACGATCTTCTATCTTCGGGCAGTGGTCCGGCATTAGCAACCGAAACACCGGGTGCTCTGTATACGAAACTGACTCCAGTTGCCCATTTAAAATTGCTGATAACATGGCTCGAGTCGCAGTGATATCCATACGCTTTCCCACTCCGAAAGGTCCACCGCTCCAACCGGTATTAATCAGCCAGCAGCACACCCTGTGACGCTGAATTTTTTCCCCCAACAAACGTGCATACACCAGCGGGTGGTGGACCATAAACGGGGCTCCAAAGCAGGGGCTGAACACCGCTTCCGGCTCAGTGACACCAGCCTCTGTTCCAGCCACCTTGGCGGTATATCCCAACAGAAAATAATAACGTGCCTGATCGGGGGTCAATCGTGACACCGGCGGCAACACACCGAAGGCATCTGCGGTCAACATAATGATATGCCTGGGATGACCAGCCACGCCAGGATAGATCGCCCCCGGAATATGTGGTATCGGGTATGCGGCACGGGTGTTCTCCGTTAATCTGTCATCATCGACATCAATATGGCGGGAGTCGATATCGATGTGAACATTTTCCAGAATACTACCAAACCGCCGGGTCATAGCAAAAATCTGTGGTTCCTTGTCCGCTGACAATCGAATAATCTTGGCATAACAACCACCTTCGATATTGAAAACCCCGCGCTCACTCCAGCCATGTTCATCATCACCTATCAGACGCCGCTGTGTGTCGGTT
>DRJH01000468.1 GCA_011052285.1 Gammaproteobacteria bacterium | reverse complement strand
ATGGACTATAATTCATAGTAATCATGTAATCAAGCAATGAATAGGATTGTTCTTAATGCGCTCCAGCTTTTCTGATCAACACAAAAAACACTTTACGCCACAAGCCGAACGCCTGATGGATCAGGTCAGGGAGGTTCTGCGTTATCATCATTATGCCATTCGCACCGAGGAAGCCTACATCAAATGGATTCTGCGCTTTATCCGCTTTCATGATCGCCGTCACCCCAAGGATCTTGGCAAAGTTCATATAGAAGCCTTCCTCTCAGATATGGCGGTGAATAAAAACTACGCTGCATCGACCCAGAACGTGGCCATGAACGCAATCGTGTTTTTGTACAAACAGGTGTTGCAACTACCTGTTTCAGAGGAGATCGCTGCCGTTCGTTCGAAAAAACCGGTGCGGTTGCCGGTGGTATTGAGCCGGGATGAGGTATTCGCAGTTCTGGGGAATATGTCGGGCGTCAGTGGTTTGATGGCACAACTGCTGTATGGCGGCGGATTGCGTCTGATGGAAGTTTGTCGACTACGGATTCAGGATTTTGACTTCGCTAACGGACTACTTATGGTGCGTGACGGAAAAGGTGGAAGAGATCGTTCCACCTTACTGCCGGCTATCCTGCACGACGCATTAAATCTACATTTTTTAAAGGGTAAAGCGCTATTTGAGGAAGACCTTGCAAACGGTAATGCCAATGTCTGGTTACCGAATGCGCTGGCAAGAAAATACCCCAATGCCAGTACAAGCTGGGGTTGGCAATCGAAATCTACACCCATGTGCTGCAGCAAAATCTTGCTGTCGTCATCAGTCCACTCGACCAACTCGCAGGCTCGACTAAGGATTGACGCTGCATAATTGATTACGGGTCTTACAAGGGTGATAGGGTTGATTCTGGTGGCTCATAATGTGAGAAATTTACATGGGTTACAAAATAGGAACTTAAGAATAGGATGTGAAGCCGTCCGAGATGGCCACGACACCGGTATCCCAACACAGGCCGGTCGTTATCATCTTCTGATCCAGCCCTGTATACTGTCCCGCGAACCTATCGAAGCGGTGGTATAAACCATGCGACCGAGTCGGTTCCCGATACGGCACCTGCTGCAATAACTCAAGGAATAGAGGGCAACCCCATGAACAGAAAAATTGAACTTAATGGCAAGACACTCAAGGTCGAACTCAGCCAGGCGGCCGAACAGCAGCTGGCCCGGAGGCCACAACCACTGCATGTTGAAATGGAGCTCTATTTCAGCTGCCTGATCCGCAAACGTGTGGTCTTTCGGGAACCGTCACAAGATTTGCCTGGCACGGCTGGTGAGGGACAGTTGAATATTTCCTTTCGCCCGGTCATGACCCGAACATGTGGTATCGATTATGAAGGCACTGAACCACCGGTGACCGATTTTCCCATTGTTAACAAAGCAGCTTTCACGCCCCGTTTACTTTCGATCGATTATGTGAATCAGCACTGGCAAGGCCAATTCCAGCTGACCTGATTCACAAAAAGCTCCAGACTAACGCCTGCTAAGGGAGAATATTGTATGACCCGAACCGTACACTGTGTCAAATTGGGAACCGAGGCTGAGGGCCTGGATTTCGTACCCTGGCCCGGAGAATTGGGCCAACGGATCTTTGCTCAAGTCTCGAAACAGGCCTGGCAAGAATGGCAACAGCTACAAACCATGCTGATCAATGAATGCCGGATTAACGCCATGGACCCTGCGGGCAGAAAGCTATTGGCTGAAAAGATGGAACAATATTTTTTCAGCGACGAGGAGATCATTATCCCCGGCATATCAGGAGTCGTTAAGAAATAATATAGGCTTTTCTACACCGTTGCGCGTGTGATGGTCGGGGTCAGTATTGGTAGCTAACAACCCCGAGATCGGAGATGATTTCAGCCTGATACATTGCGGCGATTTTCGCCTACAGGGCAAGTATGCCCGGAGAATCTTGTCAATCCGGTGCTTGCGGTCTATTCTGGTCGGCCAGTTGGGGCACCGAACAGGCAGCTGAAAACACGCTGTCCGAGCTGTCCGTTTCTCATAGCGCGGCTAAAGTCATGACCAACGCTGGGGATGATGGCGAATTCGCAGGATGCATCCATAGCGTACTCCATAGCGGCCCTGTTCATAGCATCTACCCAGTATCTACCACGCTCCAACCGCGTCAATCCCTGTTGCCGGCGAATCCTTGCGGATTGGTTCAGCCCAGAGTCACACACAATATCCCACTGGCCAACAAATACAGAGGTGGGAACTTGTAGAAACTTTTGTAGATCAAAATCAATTCCTTTCAGCCTCGGTGTAGAAGCAATACCATATGGGAATCTGCGTGATTCATCAGGATGGGTGTACCATCCCGCAGCAGCGATAGCGAGTCGCCGAACGCGGTCCGGGTGTGCCATGGTATATCGATGGGCAAACTGCCCACCACCGGAGAACCCGGTCAGAAAGATTTTGCCACTGTCCGCACCTGTAAGGTACTCGACCTCATCGGTAATCAACTGTAGCGCATGATCAGCGCGTCGCCCGCCACCTTCACGTCCCAGGCGCTGATAGCCACCAAAGTGGCGCTTGGAAAAAATTGGTACTACCAAAATTACGCCGTACTGTTCCGCCAGTGGAGCATACAGCTCTGCATGTTCCCTGGCATTGCGAGAAATGCCATGTACAGAGATAAACTGGGCAGAGCATATGCCGTGGTCCTTTGGTATATAAATAAAGTATCTCAGTACAGGATCACCGCTTACGTGACGTTTATGCACCTTGCCAGGCTCAATGGTGTCCAAGGGTATGGCTTTTGCCAATGCATTGGCTGAACACTTCATGATGCCAGTGCCTGTTGGTTGTGTAGCCGGAAAAATCCGGCAACGCGTTGGTCAGATTGCAGGAGTTCATCCGGCCTACCGGTGACAACCAATTTACCATTTTCCATATACCAGAGGATATCTGCGCGCAGGGCGCTGTCCAACTGATGCGTTACCATCAGCACGGTGCCTTCGTGGTTGGCCAGGATTTCATTGAATACTGCACTGGCTCCCGGATCAAGATTAGCGTCTGCCTCATCCAGCAACAGAACCGGTGGACTTCCCAGGATAGCGCGCGCCAATACAATACGCTGCCTTTGTCCTGCAGACAAACTGACTCCACCTTCAGCTATGCGGGTATCTTCGCCGTCCGGTAGCTTGTCAAGCAGTGCGTCTATACCGCACAGTTCCCGTACACGCGCCAATTCGGTTTCAGGTGCGGCGTGCCAACGGTAACGCAGGTTCTTGCGGATAGTGCCACGCAGTAAGGGCAGATCCGGGCCAACAATTCCCACTACCCGGCACAGAGAATCACGGGCCAGCTTACATAAATCCTTGCCGTCAAGTCGTACTGTTCCATGTTCCGGATCCACCAAGCGGGCAACCAGTGATAAAACGGTGGACTTTCCGGCACCATTGTGTCCAACCACGGCTATGACGCTGCCTGGAGCAGCCACTGCACTGAAGTCAGTCAGTGAACCGGCTACACTGACGTTGCTGAACACCAGGCGCCCGGCCCCGTGTCTTAATCCACTCGTCTGCCTCGATTTTGCCACCGCTGCAGTGCTGTCAAAAAACTGAAGAATTTTCTCAATGGACACCCGAGCACCCTGCCGATATTCATAAACACGGCCCAGGTCACGCAATGAGGGCATGAGAAACCCGACGATACTCATTGCAGCTACCACTGTGCCCGGTGTAGTCTGACCATCATTTATAAGCATGGAGCCTATAATCAGTGTGGCCGCCGTGGCGATCGCTGTTGTTGCCGTGGTAACAGCACGTAAACCACCGATAACCCAGGCACGCACGATCAGTGCTGTTTTCAACCGGCTGCTCTGTCGTTCAATACGGCTCTGCTCTCGGCGTGTCTGGCCCGATACCTGTACCACGGCCATGGAAGCCACCTGCTCATTCAGGTTGCCGGCCAGAAAAGCACGTCGACGCCGAGCTTCTCTAGCCGCTTGAAGCAAGGGCTTTCCCAAAATCAGAGAAAGTACCGTACCGGGTACCACAATTGCGCCGACGGTTAGTGCCAGTGGCCAGCTGATCAGTGCCAGGGCCAGTAAGGCTCCGGTAATCGTAATGCCGGCCACGATAAGACGTGCCAGACCCAAGCTGACCCACTGCCGCAGTGCGGTCAAATCCCCAACAAAACGCAACATTATGCTGCCTCTGCTACGCATTTGCAGCCTGCGTGGAGGTAGTGAACTCAGGTGGTTGTACAGTGCCATACGCACCTGATGTACATAACCCTGGCCAAGCTGTTCAGCATCAATGCGCTCCAGCATACGCATACCGGCATGGATCAGCGCGAATACCAGAAAACCCAGGCCGAACCAAACAAGGCTGGTAGCAGGCAGTGCTTGTGGCCGATTGATAAACTGGTCGAATGTCAACTTGACGAGCCAGGCACTACCGATAGTGGCTCCGGCCTGCGTGAGTCCATTCAAAACCAAACGAAGCATCAAACCGGCACGCCGTTCACCCAAAATGGGTGGTATGGCCATTAGCCCGTCTGCCGGCTATGTAAGCGACAGTCCAGATACTTCACGATGGTGTTCATGATACCCGGATCGGATAACTGATCCAGACCCATGACCGGTAAACCGATAGCGCTGCGTGTCTCCCGAATCATTAACGGAGCAGCGGTGAGCACGCCGCTGACTGCCATAACCGGCAGGCCGTGATCGAACAACCAATTCACACCTGTAACTGCACCCATGGCATCCGTTGCCGCAAAAATAATCCCGTTGATAGTCTGTCCAAATACCGCCGAGCTTAACAGTGCCGAGGTTTCATCCTGAAACAAACCATCTGCAACTTCCAGGACAATCGCGTCAACACCGGCATGCTGCAGATGCGCCGTCAAAGTGGTCACAATGCCTTCCAGCTCCCGGAGAGAAACATGACGTGTTGAAGCGAAACCTGCATCGGTAAAATCAAGCACCCGCTCAGCACCGGCATCGGTCATTAGCCAGATATCGCCACCGGAGCCGGTACCGGTCACCTTGGCGGCACCAACTTTTAAACCGGAGTTGACCAACCCTTTGATCAAATAGGCCGCTGTCATAGTCTTGCCGGCATTCATCGAGGTTCCAACCACGGCAATGGTCATCGGTGGGTTACCATTTGGTATTATTGGTTTCAGCGCACTGTCAGCAAGATTCATGGGGCGATTTGGCGTATTACCGAGCAAACCTAGGGGGGTAATCCGGGTAGCATCTTTTTTGCTGCTGTGTTTAGAGATAACACGGGCGGCAATACCTCCAGCGGCCACCATATGGCAGGGTTCAAGACTGTCGGGTACTACACCTTCAAATTGATCTGGTGCATAACGATGCCCATAACACAGTACGATCTCATCGCCCGGAAACAGGGGTGCTCGGCGACCGTTAACCAGTTCGATACGTGGGTGCTGTCCCAGGCGATCAACCCGTGCCAGCACCAGATCACCCGGTGCCGGTTTGACCGAGCCACCGATCAGGTATCCCGCTTCGCTGATGGGTGCATGACGCGTAGTATAGGCGGACTTTACCTTAGCCAATCGCTGGGTTTCGACGGGTGACACGGATGGCCGGGGTATCTCTGCTGCCAACGGTCCCTGATCAGCAATATCCGTCAGCGTATTCATAGTTAATTTCATTTCTTTTTCCTCATAATTATCATGGATAGAACACCCGAGTGGATGGACACCAGAATTATTCCGTTGCTATTGTTTTGGTTTTCAGTGCTTTTATGAGTCAATCCCCGGCAATTCCATCCTATCCTGCCCCAATGGGTTGCTACATCCTTTGCCTGCCGGAAATATCAATCGCTTACCACACCCCTTAACAGTTTGGCCGGCATTTCCTTCCATCAATTTCACATTTGCAGACGAACGGTCATATTGAACAGATGATTTACCCACAACACCCATAAGCCACCTTATTGAAATAATGGTTGCCATTTGCCATAGACTCCATATTGTTGCGGGCTTATTACTAACTGGCGTGCAGTCGCGAATGAAAGCCTGGTGGTCTTCAGCATATCCGGCATAATGGAAACCGAGGGCCTTTGCGATGTTGTGCCACACTCCGACCCAGATCGATAAAATGGCCAAAATGAGCTATGCTGCAGCGTTTCCAAAATGGTAGTGACCAACATGTCTGAACGAACCGATATCTCCCTGCCGGGTAATGCTCCAGGCTGTGTACATAACCTCAGTTTCATCCGTTATGGTGCCGCTGATACCCGACCAAAAGCCTATATACAAGCCGCGCTGCACGCCGACGAAACACCGGGGTTGCTGGTAATGCATCATCTTCGGCACCTGCTTGACGAGGCTGAGGCTGCCGGGGAAATCACGGGCCAGATCGTACTGGCACCAATAGCCAACCCGATTGGCTTGGGGCAAGTCGTTAGTGAACGGGTTCTGGGGCGCTATGATCTGGCTGGACGGGGCAATTTCAACCGGGATTTTCCGCAATTGCTGGAAACCGTGGCTGAGCGAGCCGGCACACTGCTGACAAAAGATTCCAGGCACAATGTGAAGCTTATTCGTGCAGCCTTAAAAGAGGCTGCCAAAAAACAGCTAGAGCAGGCTATAGGGGCTACTGAAACACTCAAATGTCTACTCCTCGAAGCTGCAATCGATGCCGATATCTGCCTTGATCTGCACTGCGATCTCGAAGCGCTTATGCATATCTATCTGGGTACACCGCTGTGGCCAAATGCACAGGATCTCCCAACCCAACTGGGGGCTGCCACAGTACTGTTGGCCAGCAATTCCGGGGGCCAACCATTTGACGAAGCGGTGGCTTCGCCCTGGTGGGAATTGGCACAACGCTATAATGACTTCCCGATTCCTGCTGCGTGCCTGTCTGCTACGGTTGAATTACGTGGTCAGGGCGATGTTAACGATAAACTGGCGGCCGAAGATGCCAGGAATATCCTGACTTTTCTTCACCGTCGCGGCCTGCTGTCCGGAACACCCGCTCCCCTACCCGCAGCCGTTGCCACCGCGACGCCGCTATCGGGAGTGGAATATGTGCGCTCCAGGGTAACCGGAGTCGTCAGTTTCCTGGTCGAACCCGGTGAGCTGGTTGAAACCGGGCAACCACTAGCCGTTATTATCGATCCCTTAGCGGCTACCCCTGCACGGGGGCGAACAACAATCTGCTCCGGAATCAACGGCCAGGTTTTTGCTCATGCCCGGGACCACTTGGTCAGACCGGGCACCATCCTGTGTACTATTGCCGGCAAAGTCCCCCTGCCTCGAAAACCCGGTACCGGGTTACTCTCTGACTAGGAGATTGTCCGAGATGATCACCCGGATTGTGACACATGTCTGACAGGAGTTGCCTGCTACAGGATCTGGCGGACCTTGAAAGTGAAGCCGTGGCCACAACCAGTGAGACCAGTTGTCGAGCCACGGCTTCAAAGCTACCGGCCCAGCTGATTCGACGGCAACCACTACGGGCTCTGCGTCTTTGGTTACGCCACTATCGCACAGCAACCAGTCGCCCAAGAGCACTGTGTGCCGGGTTGCGTCTGGGTCATTTACTGGTATTTCTCATTGGGCTGATCAGTGGCTGGAGTACTGCCGCCGTGGTGCTGTTTTATGACGGCTCTGCGCCGATCAACATCCTGCATGCGATCGTCATCCTGGCGTTGATCCCCTTGCTGTTGAGTCTGCCTTTCTATATCGGCCTGTTGATTCCGGCACGGCAGCTGCTGGATGTGTTCAAGGT
>DRJH01000467.1 GCA_011052285.1 Gammaproteobacteria bacterium | reverse complement strand
GCTTTGCTTCCGATTCCTGCAATGCTCGCTCATGGTGGCACTCCTTCTGGTTGCTACCCCTGTCCTACCACAGAACAGGTGAAGGAGTCGCCACCCCACTTTCCTCTCAAGTTCAACAGAATTTGGGACATCCCCATTTCTATTGTTGCCGCCACCATAACGCCAGCATCAGCAATGAAAATAATTGCCTGCTTCTGTCAGATTTCCCCTTCAAATGTTGATTCCAGATCGTTTCCACCCCGCTTCGATTCAGCGCATCCCAATGCGGCGCACTATGATCCAGCAATGTTTCCTGAATAAACGCTTTCCACGGGCCACGCGACCAAGAGCCAAACGGAACACCAAACCCTTTCTTTTTCCGATGTACAATCGAAGAAGGAAGATAAGCCTCCACCATTTTTTTATGAACGATTTTTGTTTTTCGCAACGCGACCCGATATTGCAAAGGGAGCGATTCGACAAACCGTACCAATTCAATATCCAGCATCGGTACTCTGGCTTCCAGCGACACAGCCATCGAAATCTTGTCGCCATACAGCAACAAATCATCGGCAAGATTCATCCGAGCATCCATACGCATCATTTTTTCCGCCGGAGCACAATCAGCCGAATCCATCCAGTCAAGCCAATAGCGCATCCTCTCGGCAGCACCGCCATCGCTGGAATCGCCCAGAAGCATGGCTCTCTCAGCGGATGAAAACAGCGCACAGGCCTCAACCGATCGAGCCGCCATATCGGCAACCGGAAGCGTCCGCAGCCCTCGCTCCAAAAAGTCCGGCAATGTTCCAAGGAATCCAGCGACGGCTTGTGCAGCCTTCCAAAGTCCGTTCCAGGGCATCAATCGCCGTACCATTTCAACTTGGTAGCGACGATAACCGCCCCATGGCTCATCCGTCCCCTGTCCTGTCAGCACCACTGTCACATTTTCACGTGCCTTCTGGACCAAATACCACATCGGCATAATCGAGGTCGTGCCCAGTGGCTCCTCGACAGCCCTCACAATAGCCGGCAATACTTCCAGCAACTGTTTTGGAGTCACTTCAACGGCAGAGAATGGAAGCCTCAACACGCGCGCAGTTTCAGCAGCATCCTCAATTTCACATTCAGGATACCCCTTGCCAAAACCGACACAGAAGCAAGGTAAATCCCTACCGGCCTCCCTGGCCATCGCGGCAACCAGAGCGGAATCAATACCACCGGATAACAATATGCCAACAGGAACATCCGAGAGCAACTGACGATGGATAGCCGCCTGTATTTCCTGCCTATATCTATCCACAGCATCATCCATTGATCCTGAAAAGTGATGGGTAACAGGTTCAATATATCTGCTGATCTCATGCGACCCGTTGGCCACATCCACACAAAGAAAATGCCCGGGAGCCACCCGCTTAATGCCTCTCCAGAGGGTTCTGGGGGCAGGTGAATAACGCAGGGTCATAAATAGCTGTAGAGACTGATGATCAACGTCATCACCCAAGCCAAGCATTTTCAACACCCGGACTTCCGAAGAAAATGCAAATGACTGACCCCGCTGTGCATAATAGAGTGGTTTTATGCCAAACGGATCACGCACCAAGTACAGCTCGCCTTCAAGTGTATCCAGGGCTGCAAAAGCGAACATACCATTGAGCCGTGGTAATGTTTTATCAATCCCGTTGGCAGCGATGAGTTCAACCAGCGTCTCCGTATCCGAATGCCCTCTAAAGGGGATATCGAGCGATTTTCGAAGGCCGAGGTGATTGTAAATCTCACCATTGAAGGTAACCCTCCATCGTCCGTCACGGCTCTGCATGGGCTGCTTTCCAGCCGGTGAAAGATCCAGAATAGAAAGACGCGTGTGAGCCAGCCAAACAGGTTGATTACCAACATTTATCTGCTCAACTCCCTGCCCATCCGGCCCCCGATGATGCAATAATTCCAGTATCTGATGTGAAATATTCAAGCCGATGGACCCAAGAATGCCGCACATTTACACAGGCCTCATGTGTACCCACAAATGCCAGCCCATGATTTTTCCACCGGGAAACCCGTGCACCGGCAACGGCGGTGCATGCATGAAGGCTTTGTAAGATTTGGTAATCTCGAAACCCGGAAAATCGCGTTTCACTTCAGCCAGAGTATAAACCTTGGCATAAGGGTTTAGCGGGCCGTCCGTGTTTCGATGGATAAAGTTTTCCATTTTCAGATATTCCAACAATCCAAGTTCTTTTGTGTTCTTGAAATGCTGGGCCAGCTTGCTTCCCTCCTCGCCCTTAATACCCGCCAAATACGCAACAGCCAACAATAACCGCCGCAAAATGCAGATGGAGACAAGGTAGTTCAACGAACGTTTAGCGTAAAGCATCACAATCAACTCACCATCAGGCTTGAGAACACGACGAATCTCTTCTGCAGCCTTTTGAACCTCAGGCACATGGTGCAGCACGCCGCAGCTATAGACCTTATCAAACGAATGATCGTCAAAAGGCAAGTCGAGTACCGTCCCCTGTTTGAGTTCGTCATAAGGCAACTCGCGCAAGCGCAGGGGCGGATGCCCAGCCGTTCCACCGATTCCGCAGTAAGGTCGACACCGCTCCATACCCCCCCCCCTGCGTATGATTTGTTCGGAGTCTGCACCTTCGCCCAGCCCAACCTCCAACACTTTTTCGCCCTTAAAGTCCATGGCATCCAATAATCTCAGCAGTTCGGGGTACTCGCGATAGCGGAAAGCGTCGTATTTTTCAAAAAATACACGATAATCCTTGCCGAAACGATTGAGACCGCCCACCTGCATATCGCCGCAAGGATGTTGCTGCCAGAAAGATTGCACCTGTTCTTCATTCATATCGCTGCCTTCACTTATTCCTTATCAACCAACAAAATCTCCATCATATTCCAGGTTTCAAAACTCTTCCTAATCGCGCCCGATGATACCAGAACGGCACAATCCCCCAGCGCAGGAAATTCCTGCCCCAGCGGCGGCCTAATATATCAATACGGCAATACCAGTGGTCTCCCTTGCGAAACTTCTTTTCAACGCGCGTGGCAAACTCGGCAGCTTCATTCAACAGGCCGAAATCAACCAACAAACCCAGGTATTCCGCCTGATCATATAGATCCAAACGAAATAGATCCCTTTGCGCCCTCACAGCAAAACGACGACAAAAACCAGTATCCCCGTTATACAGCTCACTTTTGATATATTCCCAACCTTTATCAGTAACCGGATGAATGAATTCGGATAATTCAGATAATAGTTTACTGACTTTCAGCAGATTTTTGACCACAAAGCAGGAGTGAAAACAGTCAATAAAATTCCCCGTTTCATGATCTGCATAATACCTCCATGATCCATCAGCTTGCTGCTGGTTGACTACCCATTGCACCAATTTCCTGGCTTTCAAGCGAGCTTTATCACGCACTTCCTCCTGACCATACCTGGCATGCAAAGCATAAGCAAAAGCGGCATAGGCGTTAGCATTGACCACCACACGCGGTTCATCCACGGGAGCGTAGGAGAGCGCCAGTTCATCTGAGCTTTCGCGCATCGCATGCAGCGATTGAAGAAAGCCCCATGTCCCATGGAACAAGGTCATGGCTTCATCATGTAAATCAGGCAGTTCAGCCAGAACAAGCAGGGCTTCCATGACATAAGGGGTGTTTGTTACATAAGGCATATGGGCGTCATAAACACCATTTTTTGAATACCATGCGAAAGGTAGTCCCCAGCCCATGTCTTTTATCCTGCTTTCGT
>DRJH01000466.1 GCA_011052285.1 Gammaproteobacteria bacterium | reverse complement strand
TATTCCGAAAAACTGAAATTGGCGGTCGCCGCACCATCAGCGACAGTAATCGTGATCGTCTTCTTGCCTAATACCGGATGCCAGGCGGTCAGCTTGTATGTGCCGGCCGGAATGTCAGTAATCGTGAAAGTGCCATCATCACCTGTCACTGCATAGTACGGAGTTCTGGCCAAAAATCTCCAACCGTGCATAAAGTTATGGGCATCGCATTCCAGTTTCATCCAATGACCGCGGCGGGCTTTGACTTTTTCCTTGAATACGAAACCCTTATCCGGTTGACTAACGTTAAACATGGTACGTTTGGCACGACCGATAATCTCATAAGTATGAATATTGTGCAGCACAGGATCACTATTGAGTACTTCGATTTCGGTTCCGTTCTTGACAACAGCCATGAAAGGCAAGAAGGCACAGCCCTTCTGATTGGATTTAGCAGCAACCGCGTCCTTTGTCCAAGCTTTATCACCCTTGATCTTGTCAATAAAGACCACAGCCTGTGCCAGATTACCATTACGCACCCGAATCCATTCAACTGCGCGCTTTCCTGTCCCACAAACTTCAGGATTCTTGGTAATCGCAAACTCCTCCGGAGTCGGTGGAGTTCCTACAAACGTCAGCTTGCCGGTAATGGAACCGGCAATGGCAGATGTACTCAACAGGCTGACAGCAGCACCGAAAGCCAGATAACTCGTTCTCTTTAGCATAATCTTAGGTCTCCTAATTACGTAATCGGTTTCTTGCAACAATGGTTGTTAAGCAAATATCGTACCAACTAGCCCACGCCCACCCATCGGGCCACCCTGGCCATCATTGCGTTGCACCAACATCGCCGCACCTGGCGACCAGTGATGCCGGCTTGAAATCGAGCAACCCCTGTTATTGCAATCGTGTACATCGTAGCACGGCTCAATTATGAGTCCCAAATATCCTCTAACATCGGGATCAGAATAACGCAAGTTCAGCCAACAATTTCTTATTTTGACTCATTCTTGATTCCAGGAAGCTGCCCAAAACAGGAATCTACCGGTTTATTGCTCCTGCAAAACCGGCACCTGTGCCATTCACGGTGCTTGTGCCATTCACGGTGCTTGTGCCATCCATGACGGTCGTAGCGAGGGGAACACGTTATGAAAAAATTTCTGCCTGATTTGAGGCACATACAGGCCGAATTTAACAAAAATTGAGGGAAAATTAGTCCAAAGATAGCTTTGCTGCAGTAGGTTCTCTATTCTTGGACACTAGTACAAGCACGGGGTTTTCTCCAGCAGACGTCCCGGCGGCCGTTGCTCTGTGGTGATTTTCCTGCTCCGAAAACCGTGCGGATATAGTCGTCACAAATCCTCCCAAGGAACTTCATCTCACGTTCCTGTCAGCGAGAGAAAAGCTTCTGCACTGGAACCCTTCACTTCAAGTCGAAGAAATTGGCTATTATACTCCACGTAATGGGCAAGCGTAGCCATCCATGCAGAGAGCCTGTGATTGTACGGCCATTCCTCAGCGCGTAGTCCATGCCGAGCCAAGACCCAACCGACTTCATTTTATACAATGATTGAACAAAGTATTCAATCCAGACCATTGCTAATATGTCGTAAAACACTTCAAAACCACCCTGGAGCAAGGCTCAGTCTGCAACATTTGGAGCATGAATCTCCTGCAGTGCTTCAATGGCGACGCGGTGAAAATAAGCCTGCTCAGGATCATTGAGGACAGCAATAAATTGCTCACTGGCCCGTTCTGGATAAAATTTTCGCAACAAAGCACCCATTTCCAATCGCTGCTCGCCACCATCCAGAAATGCAGCCTGCACCAGAACATCTACATCCTGTTCATTGTTATTGGCCACCAAAGACTTGGCACAAGCCAACCGTATGCCCAGTTCTTTGTCTGCCAACAGACGATCTCGCAAGGCCAGCCTTACCTCATCATCCTGATATTGACCGAGACCTTCGGCTGCTGCAAGACGGACAAAATGATCGCCATCATCCAGTTTGTTGATTAATATCTGGCGTGCCTGGGCATTGGTCATGGCACTGATCGCACGAGTGGTGGCAAATCGCAAGCCCTCAGAAGCACCATCGAGAAGTGGTATCAGCTGCGAAAAAGCACGCTCATCCCCAATACTACCCAATGCATTGACTGCATCGAGTTGCAAATCAGGATCTTCTTCAGCAATACAGGAACACAACGCCTCCACCACATCAGTACTCGAAAAAACGGCCAGTGCCCGGGCTGCAAAATGACGAACATCCAAATGTGGTGCCGGTATTTTTACTTTAAACGACTGAATCTGTTGCCAGTTTTTGTCAGCAATACCGACAAACTCTTTGACATTGTCCGGTAACTCTTCTTCCACGTCCTCTTCGCTGCTCTCAGAGTTAGTAGTGGTGGCTTCCTGATTGGTGCGGGCAATGGATTCGAGCGTTGACATCGGGCCCTGTTCCACTGCGTCTTCCGTTGTTGTGGTATCGCTTTGCTCAGGCGCAGCTTCCGATCCATCGTCTGGAACCGTGGCCTCATTGACCGCTGTATCGAGCCCCTGATCCGGGCTGACCACTGGCGGTGGCAGCAATTCCCCTTGTAGGGCCGCGAGTAATACACATTTTGCTGATTCAGTGCCGATATCCCTTAACGCCATCATGGTTACACTACGCAGCACGCGATTTTCATCACCAACCGTGTTCCGCAGTGCTGCAATAACGGCTTCGTCGGCCATAGCAACCAGTGCAGATGGGATTGCAATACGAACCTTCTCATGCTCTTCGTGATCCGCCAGCATGAAACATAGCGCCCCATTGGCTCGAATATCCCCAATACGCCCCAGTGCGACCACCGCAGATGTACGTACATCGACATCCGGGCTCTTCAGCAGTTCCAGCAGAGCATCCACTGCCTTGATCCCGCCAAGCTCCCCCAAAGCATTGGCAGCAGCCGCACGAACGCGGTTATTATCGTCGGCTAACAACGACAGAATCCGCTCAGTAGCGCGCGCACCACCAAGATTGGCAACGAGCTGCACGGCCTCAACCCGAACTTCGGGATGTTGGTCTTTTAGCAACA
Organism: Gammaproteobacteria bacterium; assembly: GCA_011052285.1. GTDB lineage: Bacteria > Pseudomonadota > Gammaproteobacteria > Arenicellales > DRJH01 > DRJH01. The sequence continues at coordinate 962 of DRJH01000466.1, read as the reverse complement.
TGAACATGGGTAGAAGATAGGCTTTATCATGAAATCCCGCCAGTGATCGCGCTGCATACAAGCGCACATCAGCATCGTCGTCGAGCATGGCTTCCGCCAGGGCCTCTTTGGCTATCGCTGAATCCGCAGCTGCCAGAGCCAACGCAGCCCGACGCCGACTACGCGCCATTTTGTGCTCCCGCAAACGAGCGGTAACGACGGCAATCCCTTGTTTCTGACAACCCACCAGAGCACTCAGTATATTCCCTTCATCCACGACGACCTCGTCATCGTCAAGCATGGAGGCAAGATCTGCTACGGCTCTCGGCTCACCAATTCGTCCCAGCGATTCAACGGCAATACGATTAATATCCCAGGAAGCATCCCAACCACTGCCGTCTACCATATCGAAATCGACCCGCAGTGCCTGGATTAACTCATCCACCACCTCCTCACCACCGAATCTACCGATTGCCTCAATCGCATTGACCTTAATCTCCGGTACATCTGCCAATGTAAATCCTTCACGCAGCAATGGCAATGACGTTGGATCCTCAAAATTACCCAGCGCTTCGATCGAATCGAGCGCAACATCGAGGTCACTATCCTGGACGTGATCCATGAGTACAGGAATAACACGTGGGTCAGCCATTTTCCCTAATGCTTGTACCGCGCAACAGCGATGAGCATCATCACCTTGCTCCAGCACCTGGAGCAAGGCATCGATTACATGTTGTTTCACTGCTGATGTTGATTCCTGATTCACTTTCTAACCCTCTTGGTCCAGTTCCATAAAATTCGTACGTACAGACTTCTGACAAACCGATACACGGTTACCGCGTGGAGCAAAGCAACACTCTCCCGCAGCCGATTCTGCCCTCAGACAGGCTTAGGAGGCTGTCCGAGAGTAGAGCACCTACTGCGAAGAAGCAGCCTTTGCCTTTGTCCCGGTTTTCCTATGATTTTCTGTAACGATTCAGTGT
>DRJH01000465.1 GCA_011052285.1 Gammaproteobacteria bacterium | reverse complement strand
GATATATGACAGACTGGAAATGGAACGGTTCACGGTGGTGGAAGTGTGATTTCCATGCTCATACCCCGGCGTCGGTCGATTACGGCAAGGGTTCAGACCAGATTACGCTGAAGCAGCGCACCCCAAAAGAGTGGCTGCTCGACTACATGCGAGCCGGTATTGATTGTGTTGCAATCACGGACCATAACACCGGTGCGTGGGTTGATCGTATTAAGACAGCGCTCAGCGAACTTAAAACTGAAATGCATGAGAGTTACAGGCCGATCCATATATTTCCCGGCGTGGAAATTTCGGTCAACGGCGGCGTGCATCTCCTGGCGATCCTGGGCTGCGAGAAAACGGCATCGGACATCGACTCATTACTCGGGGCCGTGGGATTCTCCGGAACAAAAGGTTCAAGCGACACCGTCACAAACAAATCGTTTATCGAGGTTGTTGATGCCATTGTATCGGTGGGCGGAATCGCGATTCCCGCCCATGTGGATGAGAGTAACGGGCTTTTTCAACTGTCGGGGACGACATTGCGGCAGGCATTGGGTTGCGAAGATATCTACGCCATGGAACTGATGGACACGGACTTTGAGAAGCCACAGGCATTTGGGGAAAAGAAGCTGTGCTGGAGCGAAATCCTTGGGGCGGATGCCCATCATCCTTACGGTAACGCAGGACAGCGATATCCCGGCAGCCACTTTACCTGGGTCAAAATGGGCTCACCCTGCATCGAGGGGTTGCGGCTTGCTCTGCTCGACGGCGCCCTCTCAATTCGCAGATCCGATCAGGAAGACGAATACCCGAATGAGCATGCGCCACTGGTATTGGAATCCATAGAGGTTTCGCAAGCACGCTATTTAGGCCGCTCTAATCCCTTCGTTATTGGGTTCAACCCCTGGCTCAATTCTATCATCGGAGGCAGGGGCACAGGGAAATCGACCATTGTCGAGTTCCTACGCATTGCCCTGCGTCGGGAGAATGAGTTGCCAGACGAGTTGAAAGCGGAGTTTGAAAAGTACGGACGGGTTTATCCGGATCGAGAAGACGGCGGTCTGCTCACAAACGCCACCGCGATCAAGGCGACTTACCGCAAAAACGGTTCCCGGTTTCGTGTCCAGTGGAACCCCGCCGGAGACCTTGAACCTATTCAACAAGAGGTCGATGGAGACTGGTGCCGCGCTGAAGGCGATATTCCACAGCGCTTTCCTGTGCGGATTTACAGCCAGAAGCAGGTATTCCAGCTCGCTAAAACACCACTTGCGTTGCTACAGGTTGTCGATGAGGCCTCAAAGGTCGATTACCACGCTTGGTCCGAAAAACGGGAAGAGGAAGAGACTCGATTCCTTTCACTGCGGGCTAAGGCGAGGGAGATAGAGGCGGGTCTTGCCGAAGAGCCACGTCTTCGAGGGGAACTTGAGGACGTGAAACGGAAGCTGATCATCTTCGAACAGGCAGGACATGCCGATGTCTTGAAAACCTTCCAAAAGCGGAGACGCCAGCAGCGAGAGGTCGAAGTATGGGAAGAAGCCTGGACGGGTTCGGGCGAACTGTTGCGAAAAGTCGCTACGGAAATCGTCCCGGATCTTCTCAACGAAACATTGTTCGATCCAAAGTTAGTGGAAGACACTGAATTGCGAGATCATGCTGCCAGGGTGCCCGGTCGCCTGGATGAAATTCGTAAAGCGGTTGACACTCTTGCTTTGCAAGTGGATGAAGTTTTGGCTGAATGGAGGAACAACAAGGATGAGTCGGCCTGGAAAAAAAGCGTTGAGGCTTCTGCACAAGCATATCAAGAGCTACGAGATAATCTGGCTCGGGAAGGGGCTGGCGATCCTGCGGCTTATGGAGAATTCGTGCAGCGCCGACAGGCCATTGAGCAGCGGTTGAAGGAATTCGACGAGCGAAAAGAACAGGTCGAAAATCTAAAAAAGCAGGCAGATGCACACTTGCAACGACTGCTAGCAATCCGACGGGCTTTGACGGAATCTCGCCGGAGATTTCTCAATGATGTTCTAAGTGAGAATCATTATGTCCGAATACAGGTCGTTCCTTATGGCGCCCGTGAGATAGCCGAAGTCGAGTTTCGGCGATTGCTGCAAAGAGAAGACGGAGGTTTTGAGAAAGACATAGGATCTCCGGAGGGCGAGGGACTGCTCGGTGAACTTTATAGAAACAGTAGCGGCGCTGTGGACATTGAACAAAATCTCACGACTATAAAGGATAGGATCAAGAAGATTGCATCTAACCAATACGATACGGGAACAGTGGCTGACCGGCGTTTTGCGACTCACATCAGTAAGCTTCAACCTGAGGTTATTGATCGCATCGACCTGTGGTTTCCAGAGGACTCCCTCAATGTCCAATACAGTCCTACGGGCGATGGTCAATCTCTCCGGTCTATTCAGGAGGGCTCACCGGGCCAGAAGACTGCTGCGCTGCTGGCTTTTCTACTTTCCTACGGTGAGGAGCCACTAATTCTTGACCAGCCCGAGGATGATCTGGATAACCATCTGATTTATGACTTGATCGTGACCCAGTTGCGGGAGGTCAAGCTTCATCGACAGGTCATCGTGGTCACGCATAATGCGAATATCGTCGTCAACGGCGATGCGGAGTTGGTGATTGCTCTCGTCGCTCGTGCAGGAGAAACGCAGAAGGAGAGTGAAGGCAGTCTTCAGGAGAGGCTGGTTCGACGAACGATTTGTACGATTATGGAGGGCGGAAGCAAGGCCTTTGAACAACGCTATCGGCGTATTGCATTGGAGGGTCGCCATGTTTGATAGTAAAGAAGAATTATTGCAGAAAATACGCCTTGGAGAAGATACGCCCCTGGAGCTTAAAGCTGTCCGTTTCCGGGGCCAGAATATTGTTGGCCCATCGCGTGATGATCTTTCCGATGAGATCGCAGCTATTGCGAATACCTTTGATGGTGTTCTTCTGCTTGGTGTTGACGACAAGACCAAAGAGATTACCGGGATACCTGTTGATCGGTTAGATGCGGTCGAGCGGTATATTTTCGAGATTTGTGAACAAAGCATCAAGCCTCCTGTTACATTCCGAGTTTTTCGTATAGAGCTTCCTGACAACATGGGAGCGTTGCAGCCCATCCTTAAAGTGGAGATCCCGCGTAGCCTGTTTGTGCATGAAAGTACAGGGGGGTACTACCATCGCCAGGGAAGTTCGAAACGGAAAATGCCACCTGATTATCTTGCCCGCCTGTTTCAACAGCGCAGTCAGGCCCGATTGATCCGATTCGAAGAGCAGCCGGTTCCCCAATCGAATATGGATGACCTGTCCGAAGGGCTGTGGGTTAGATATACCGCTCGATATGAGGAGTCCCCGGAGATTGTCCTGCTGAAGCGAAACTTGTTATCAAAAGAGGAGAGTGGAGCTATCCGCGCCTCGGTGGCTGGCGTATTGTTTTGCTGTGAACACCCGGAGCGTTTTCTACCTAATGCCTTTGTTGAGGCTGTGCGCTATCGGGGAATAAGGCAAGATTCCAATTACCAGACTGATGCACAAAAAATTTGTGGACCGCTGGATCAACAAATCAAACAGGTCATGGCTTTCATGAAGAGGAATCAAACCATTATGGCGATGAAGGGCCCTCATCGGATTGAAAAACCTCAGTTTAGCGAACGGGCTGTTTTTGAAGCCGTCGTAAATGCCGTGGCCCATCGCGATTACTCTGTCTTTGGATCAAAGATCCGGTTTTTCATGTTTGACGATCGGTTGGAAATTTACTCACCGGGTGCTCTGCCGAATACCGTGACGATTGACAGTATGGCCCTGCGCCAGGCAACCCGGAACGAACTGATCACGAGCCTGCTTGCTGAAACACCGGTAGTGGAACCGATAGGAGATATGGGACGAGGTTTCTACATGGAAAAGCGAGGCGATGGTGTGCCTATTATTCTAAATGAGAGTGAGCAACTTTGTGGAAAGAAGCCGATTTATCGGCTCATTGACGATTCTGAACTTTTACTTACCGTTTATTCTGCAAGGATGGAGCAAATGAATAAGGATTGATACCAACATCTGGTATTTCTCATGGCTCAATGCACGGAAGGTCCAGGGTCAGTCGGGCAAAAACCTCGACCCAGCGAAAACTACCATCCTTGTGACCACAGCGGATTTCATGCCGGCAGAAGTCTTTTTTGTGCTCAATCAGCGGTTTGAACGATTCAAGATTATGCTCGCGATCATCAGGATAGACTGACTCCAGAAAAATACTCCCCAGGCTTTCTTCGACAGAGAATCCGGCCATCTCCTGCCAGGCTTTATTTCGGATTTAGAAATGTCCAGTGTCCCTCAGCGTCTGTCTGGAACACGACCTCCTTGAAGTTGTCCACGAGATTGCGGTAACGAGAATCAGAGGGAAATCGGGCTAAAGTTGGTCATCCGCAGTAGGTTCTCTATTCTCGGACAGCCTCATGGGCCATCGATAAACGATATCGTTTCTGATATGAGATAACCATCGGATGGAAGATGGGATAAAGTATGGCAAAGGCAATTCAGGCGAACGCAGTGACTTTGATGCACCAAGCAGGATGTATTGGCGGCCAATGAAGATCGTAGCAAACGACCGGCGTTTTGCAGTCGCTCCCATGCTCGACTGCACGGATCGTCATGCCCGGTTTTTGTACCGCATGTTGAGTACCAGAGCATTACTTTATACGGAAATGATTTCAACCGGCGCATTGTTGTACGGGCCAGCCAGGGCCTTTTTGGATCATCATGCTGCGCTGTATCCGGTGGCTGCCCAACTGGGTGGTAGTGAACCCCATGCGTTGGCGCTTTGTGCTAAATTGCTTGAAAATTCCGGCTTCGACGAAGTCAATCTCAACTTGGGTTGCCCCAGTGAACGGGTGCAGCGTGGCCAGTTCGGTGCTTGTCTGATGCTGCAGCCGACCCGGGTCGCAGAGGCTATCCGGGCGATACGGGATGTGGTCAGTCTACCGGTAACCGTAAAATGTCGTATCGGGGTGGATAACCGGGACAGCTATGCGCAATTTATAGATTTTATCGGCATACTGTATGAGGCGGGCTGTACGGTATTTATCATCCATGCTCGCAAGGCTTGGTTACAGGGAGTCAGTCCCAAATATAATCGTCAGGTGCCCCCTTTGCGTTACGATTACGTACATCAGCTGAAGAAGGAGTTTCCCTACTTAACTGTGGTACTCAATGGTGGATTACGTGACTTGTCACAAGCACATACACATCTTGATGTTGTTGATGGCGTCATGTTCGGCCGTGGTGTTTATGACAATCCCTGGTTGCTGTCTGGTGTGGACCGGGAAATCTACCAAACGGAGCAAGCGACCCAGGATCGTTTTCAGGTTGGGTATAAGTATCGTGACTATTGTCGGCAACAACTGGCTTTGGGTGTGCCCATACGTATCTTGGTCAGGCCGTTATTCGGGTTGTTTTATGCTTGCCCCGGTGCCCGACTTTGGCGTCGGCAATTGAGTGAATCCTTGCAGGGAACAGCAGTTACAGAGTCCATAATCGATGATGCCTTGTTGCGTATTCAGCAACTTGCAGGTTCTTGGACAGCCTTCTAGAAAATCAGACTGCAAACTGTTCTCCGAGG
>DRJH01000464.1 GCA_011052285.1 Gammaproteobacteria bacterium | reverse complement strand
ACCCAGCGGGCGCGTAATCTGGTTTGGGGGCAGGGTGTTTTGTTGGCCGAGGCCAGGCAGTATATCGATGCCTGGCTCAGTAATATGAAGGAGGATATTTTCAGGGCACGATTAGAGGCGGGTATGGGCCTTTTGTGCAATAATATCCTGCATACTCGTAGCACATTTATTAATGATAATACACCACGTCTATTGTACCGTTTACGCTATCACGAGCGAATCGAATGAGCAAAACTGAATTTGAAAAATCTGAATCTGTAAAAGCGGCCAGGGAAGTCCGTGCTGTGCCCCGCTTACCCGGCTTTATGCGACGTTGTCTGCACTTGGTTCCCAGGCCCCTGCGCCAGAAGATTCTCGAAACCTCACTCAACAGGGTTTTCGCCGATGCCTTGGCCGAGGGAGAGCTGGATTTTCTGCGCGAGCGTTGGCTGGCGGTCAAGGTTCTTGATGCCGACGTGGTGTTTGCATTGACCCTCAATAGCGACGCCTTGCATGGTGACCGTATCGAGATCCGTCTGGAACAGGTGGAAGGGGATATGGTGATTGAAGGTTGCACCTACGCTTTTATGTTGCTGGCGAGCCGGCGTGAAGATGCAGATACCCTGTTTTTCCGGCGCCAGCTCAAAGCCTGTGGGGATACCGAGCTGGGTCTTTACATCAAGAATTTTCTCGATGCTTTCGATGTCAATGCCTTGCCCGGCTATATCCGTATGGATGCGATATGCAACTGGAACCTGTTGCTTGCCGATTGTAGCCAGGATGTAAAGGTGGCGCTGGACCGTTGTCAGCATCGCTGGCAGGACTTTTCAGCCAGGACCCAGGTTTGAGTTCCGGCGTACAAGCGTTCGGCGACTGAAACCGTGTCTCGCAGGGCCGCGATAGCGACCGGGCACGAGCTTACCACCGAGGCGGCGGAACTGATTCTGCGTGAAGGTGGTAATGCCTTCGATGCCGTACTCGGGGCCTACTTTGCCGCTTGTGTGGCCGAGCCAGTCCTCAGTGCCTTGATGGGTGGGGGCTTCCTGATGGCACATCCGCAGCAGGGTAAGCCGCGATTGTACGACTTTTTTGCCCAGACACCGCGCAGTAAGGAGGTTCAGGGTGAATTGGACTTCCGGCCGGTTCTGGTTGATTTTGGCAGTGTGCAGCAGGAATTTCACATCGGCCTGGGCTCGGTGGCCGCACCGGGTTGTATGCCTGGTGTGACCGCAATTCATTGCGACCTGTGTTCCATGCCCCTGCGTGAAATTGTCCAGCCAGCTATTGATGCAGCACGGTCAGGGGTCAGGATCAATCCCCTGCAGGCGTATCTGTTCCAGATCATCGCGCCTATTTTTCTCGATACCGCAGCTGCCCGAGCCATTTATGCCAGTCATGCTGAATCATCAACCATTATCCAGGCCGATGAAGTGCTGCGCTTGCCTGAGTTGGCCGATACCCTGGAGTTGCTCGGTCACGAGGGGTCAGACCTATTGATCCGGGGCGAAATCGCCCGGCTGGCCGCTGAGCAGTGCCGGTCCACTGGGGGGTATCTGGATTATGATGATTTTACCGGGTACGAAGTGAAGCTTCGTTCACCACTCGAGCTGGATTATCGTAGCGCCAGAATATGGACCAATCCGCCACCCTGTTCCGGGGGCCTGCTAATGGCCTTTGGTCTCGATTTATTGCAGCAGCAAGTAGCGTCCACCGGCTGGGGCGATCGGCAGGCATTGTTGACCCTGGCAGCGGTATTACGTGGCACGGCCAGTGCCCGAATCGAGTCGAGGATCAGCGATGAAGCTCCACGAGTTGATCCGCAAAAGCTATTGTCGCCGGTTTTGCTGCAGCATTATCGCGAAGAATTATCCGATGTGGTCAAAAGTTTTGCCGGTACGACCCATTTCAGTGTGATTGACAGCAAGGGCAATGCGGCGGCCATGACCGTATCCAATGGCGAAGGTTGTGGCAGCATCGTGCCCGGGACCGGGATTATGCTCAATAACATGCTCGGCGAAGAAGACCTAAATCCCTGTGGCTTCCATACCTGGCCAACAGGTCAGCGCATGAGCTCAATGATGAGTCCGACCCTGATACAAATGGCAGACGGCTGCTGCTGTGCTATCGGCTCCGGTGGCTCAAATCGAATTCGTACCACGCTACTGCAGGTGATCCGAAATCTGGTCGATTACCCATTGTCTCTAAAAGAGGTGGTTAGGGCGCCGCGCCTGCATCTGGATGAGGATATCCTGTTTATCGAAGGAGGCTTTGATCCGGATGCGTTGCAGGTATTGTGTCAGTATTATCCGCAACATCGGTTATTCGAGGGTCGGAACCTATTTTTTGGTGGTGCACATTGTGTTCGCTCCGGCCCCGCTGGGGTTGAAGCCTTTGGCGATCCTCGCCGTGGGGGCAGTGCCAGGGTGATGTAGTGCTGGTTCGAGTATAAGAAGGACTGAAGTTTCACCGTTTTTGAGTGGACGATGGTTCACAACAACGTTCGACGCTGTGATCACCAGAAAGTCACGGCAGAGAACCGCGAAGCGCTCAGACAAGCAAAAGCGCAGCGACGGGAAGATTATCTGCAACGGATCCCGGTGGAAGGGAAAATAGGCCAGGGGAAGAATGGGTATCGACTCAACGATATTCGGGCAAAACGCGCAGACACTTCCATAGCCTGGATTAACAGTATCTTTCTGGTGATGAACTTGCTGATCCTGTTAAGGATCTTTTTCGCCTGTAGAATACGCAGCATGATGAGGGCTGT
>DRJH01000463.1 GCA_011052285.1 Gammaproteobacteria bacterium | reverse complement strand
GACCGATACCACAGTCGCCAGTGCGGTCGGTAATTCCATGTTCGCTGATTTGGTGTCGGTCGCCGGGCACATCTACAAGCACGGTGTGCCCGGTGGGTCCGTCGATACGCCACCGACGATCTCCATGCACGCCGATGAGTTCAACGAACTGATCGGTGATGAGTTCATACCCTTATTGAACAAGGCAGGCGGGGCCGGGTTTCAGGTTACTGCTTATACACAGACCTGGTCGGACGTGGAGGCCCGCATGGGCAATCGGGCCAAGGCCGGGCAGGTGGCTGGAAACTTCAACACCTTGATCATGCTCAGGGTCAAGGAACTGGCTACAGCGGAGATGCTGACAGAGCAACTGCCGAGGGTCGAGGTTTTTACTCTGATGAGTGTCTCCGGCGTGGACGATTCGTCAGAACCTGGATCGGGTATCGACTTCAAGTCGCGCAATGAGGATCGTATCAGTGTTTCGGAAGTACCGATGCTCACACCCGCGGAACTGATCACCCTGCCCAAGGGGCAGGCCTTCGCGCTGTTGGAGGGTGGGCAGCTCTGGAAGATCCGTATGCCCTTGCCGGCAGCAGATGCAGGCATGCCGGAAACGCTTACCGAGATTGCCAACGAGATGGAACGCACCTATATCACCAACGACCACTGGTACCGGGTCCAAGAGCCTTGGTGGGCAGCCGTGGCAGATGTCGCCGAACCGGCCATAAATGCAGAGGTCTCTGATGGCTGAAACGGTTGCTGATCCACGCCGCAGGGTCGTTCAAGACGGGCTGATCTCGAAAAGCCTGACGGCTACGGCGAAGGTCATCCAGTGGTTGCTGCTCTCACTCATGTTCTCCATCATCTTCGAGTGGATCGGCATGGTGCTGTGGTGGCCGGACGAGGGCATTGACCACAGTCGCACTATGCTCACCCAGGAGATCAGCTATCTTAATAATGATTTCCGACGAAGCGTCGTCACCTCCGACCCGGCACGGTTCGCCAAACGGTTTGCCGACAACACCTACCACTACCTGTTCGAGGTGACGCGATTCGTGGACTTTATCCGTTGGGTCTCACCGTCACCGACGACGAATGAGCGCGGAGTTAGACCAACCCTGTACAAGATTTACCATCCGATTGCGGGGTTCGTGATAGCAATGATGCAGGTTACCCAGGTATTCTCGGTACGTCTGGCAATCCTCACTTTGGCAATGCCGATCTTTCTGCTGTTCAGCCTGGTTGCACTCGTCGATGGATTGGTGCAGCGCGATCTGCGCCGGTGGGGTGGGGGCCGGGAGAGTTCGTTCGTCTACCACTATGCCAAGAAAGCGGCGCTTCCATTGGTCGTGTTGACCTGGGTCACCTATCTTGCTTTACCCTTCAGCCTACACCCTACTTTTGTTGTGTTGCCCTTTGCGATAATGTTCGCACTCACAGTGGCGGTCACGGCGAGTACCTTCAAGAAATACCTTTAAGATCCTTAATTCCGCCAGAAAACGAGATTGCTTCTGAATGGCAATGTCAGAAAAAAGATTTCGATATTTCGATTGTCTCCGGTCAGTGAACGGCTGAATTTACTTCAGAATCAGTCACTCAGATGAAGAGAGTGACAGGCAATCACCGGTCATTCTACCTGTATACTGAAGTGGGGCCGATTCACACTGTGAAGTATTCTGTACTGTCTGAGGACTTTGTTTATTACGGGTAGCGGCACTGTTTGTGTCAAAGTAGAAGCAGTTGTCGAGAGAGGAATTTGGAGGCAAGCGTGACCTCAGCGAGTCCCACTGCACCTAGGCGTGCCCATACCGATCCCATCGTGTCGGAAGCGATGGCCATTCGTGCTGCGTTCGTTCTATGCCGTGTCTTAATGGGGGAGCGTGGCCACTCCGTGATGGGGCTTGCGGTGCATGGTAAGAGCGACCTCAATGATGCGATCCGCACCGCAATCGGCCAAGATGTGATCAGGGCGTTGGGCCGGAATAACAAGTTCGAGGTGAACGGCATCACGATCTATCTGCTGACGGAAAGGATCCAGGTACGCAAATTGGAAGGGCCGGTGCTTGCTGCCTGTGTTGATCCTGGAAGGCTCAATGCGATCATCTCGTGCGCGGGCGTGACGGATGTGGTATTCGTGCCCAGCAGCGATGACGATCTGGCGGCTTACCTCGCAGCCCATCCCGAGTCGGATGAGGTGGAGGTCGAATATCGTGAGCCGGTGGAAAGCGGCGACACCGACGAAAATTTGAGCAAACACCACCGAGAACGCATGGTGTGGTTCGATCAGCGGTACGATGTAATTGCGAACCGACACCTGTTGCCCGCTGACCAGCCTGTCCATATTGGAGACAAGACTCACCGGGTCTGTCGGTACTGTGGTAAGGCCAAACCCGAGGCTACCTTCAAGAATATCGCACACGCTTTCCCTGAACAGATCGGCAACAAGACACTCTTTGACTGGATGGAGTGCGATGCCTGCAACGAGCACTTCTCCAGGATAGTGGAGGACGACTTCTCTAAGTGGACGCACCCTATTAGGACGATGGGGCGAGTCTGCGGCAAGCGAGGTATTCCGACCCTGAAGTCTTCCGATAGGGCACTCCGCGTCGAAGGGGAGAATGCCAAACAGTTGCGCATCAGCCTTAGCAAGGATGATGTGCGTTGCAGCGTCGACGAGGAAAACAAGAGGGTTACGTTGACTTTAGAGCGTCAGCCTTATGTGCCAATGGGGGTTTTCAAGTGTTTGGTCAAGATGGCGCTCGCGGTCATGCCGGTACAGGAAACGTCTGCGTGCAATCACCTCAAGCGATGGATCCTGGAGCCGTCTCATACTTATGAGAGCTATCCGTATCGGCCGCTGAACATCCTTTTCCAATCCATTCCCGGGCCACTACCCAATGACCAGATTACGAGTTTTCTGCTGCGCCGGAAGAATGATCGAATTGACTGCCCGTTTCTCATCTTCGTGCTGCAGTTTTCGAATGCGGTCTATCAGGTTGCTTTGCCGATGCACGAGCAGGATCGGGCATTGCTGGACGGCGAGCCGTTCGAACTTGGCCTCTTTCCGCATGCCTGGGGTACTGTCGATCATGAATTGACGTTTGGAGTCAGCGGCCACAAGGTCGCCGACATGAGCGGCTCCGAGGCGGTGAAAGGTGATGTGATGACGATACACTTCCGGTATGACCATGCGGTGGACGGCAAGCCGTTACCGTCTTCTGGCACAGAATAAGGTAATGGAGTAGCAGTCGATGTCCATTGAGCTGTGCCGGCAATACCATTGAGCACTGTCGAACGCCAACGTCGAGATGCCGAGGCGAAGTAAGCGTCCGCAGGGCAGGTTCCTGCCTTGAAATTTAAGCGTCTACTATTTCAGGCCTGTTTCCACTTGTCGCATGCCGTGTCAAGTGACAGTGTCTGAATATTCGATTTAAGCCCCATCACCCGCAGGATGGCATTCGGGCTCGAAAGTCGTGGATTTCCCTCCTCAGAAAGCGCTCTAGAGAGGCTCTCGCGGGTCAGTCCGGTTTCACGGGTTAAGTGATATGAACCACCGATCGAATCAGCGACGTTGCGAAGCGCCTTGTGCAAGATTGCCGGGTGGCCGTCCTCAATAGCGGCATTCAGATGCTCGGCCACTTCTTTCGGTGTTTGAAGATAGTCTACGGCCCAATACGATTTGAATGCTTTGCTTGCGCTCATGTTAGTCTCATTTAAAGGCCATTGCGTTTTCGATGTCCGCGTTCTGGGTGGATTTGTCACCTCCGCAAGTGGCTACATGGCCGTCGGTCCGTCCAAGACGCAATACACGCGCTAACCCTTTCCATCGGGGATCTTCAGTTTCCTGGCTGTATCACTGATGGAACGCCATCTGCCATCAACGATTGAACGTGTGCGGCGATAGCAACTCGGCGACACTGAGGTCCAAGGCTTTGGCAAGTTTCTCAACCGTAGCTAGGGTGACGTTGTGCTCGTATCGTTCGATAGCGCCCACGAAACTCCGATGGAGTCCGGCCAGTTCAGCGAGTGTTTCCTGTGACCAGCCGCGCATCACGCGCTCGAGCCGGACATTTTTCGCCAGGAGCTTGACGGAGTCAGCAATGGGTACGCGATAGCCCGGCGGATTGGGCTCGCGAATCCAGAAAATATTGTCATATTGCCGAGCATATAGATGCCCGGTTCGCATAAATCGTGGGGTTGGGGTTTTAGACAGGCATACAATGCCCGTAGAATGCGGATCAGCCATCATCGATACCTCTTTTATCGGTTGTGGTTAGTCTGTCGGG
>DRJH01000462.1 GCA_011052285.1 Gammaproteobacteria bacterium | reverse complement strand
GAATCTACAATTAGCAATTGTGGCTGACAATCAGCCGCTGTTTCAAGAATCCCCTCAACCCGGGTTTGTGCCAGCAGCATCAATTCACTCCCGGACAAACCAAGTCGTTGCCCGCGCAAAGCCACCTGATCGAGCGATTCTTCGCCGCTAACATAGAGACTTTTCAAGCACTTGCTCATGGTGGCGCAGCTTTGCAATAATAATGTGGATTTGCCAATCCCAGGATCACCACCGATCAACACTACCGATCCGGGCACCAGGCCACCACCGTAAACCCGGTCCAGCTCTTTAATACCCGAACTAAAACGTTGCACCTGCGCAATATCGACATCCGATAATTTGCGTACCACAGCCGGTGGCGCAAACGACTTGAAACGTGGGGATTTGTCAGCCGCCGCGCTGGTGATAGTCGGCACTTCAAGCAGCGTATTCCATTCTTCACAGGCGTTGCACTGACCGGCCCATTTGCTGACCGATGCGCCACAAGCATTACAAACAAAATGCGTTTTCGGCTTAGCCATGCAGATAATGCCGGGAAGGTCGATGGGTCAGACGGCACAGCAGTTCATAGCCGATGGTGCCAGATGCCACCGCGACCTCTTCGACCGGCAACCCTGTTCCCCAAAGAACCACTTCACTGCCTACCCGTGCTGTTGACCCGGAGCCGAGATCAACACACAGCATATCCATCGAAACCCGGCCGGCCAGGCCCACTCGCTGGCCATCCACCAGCACCGGTGTACCCGACACCGCATGCCGGGGATAGCCGTCAGCATAGCCACAGGGTACCAGTCCGATCCGGGTATCCTGTGGACAACGCCAGCTCGCGCCATAGCCGATTGATTCCCCTTGTTGGTGATCAAAGACCGCGGTCAAACGGGAGCGCAAGGTCATAACCGGCTGTAATCCCAGCACTCTGCCATCACCTTCGAGCATGGGCGAGCAACCATAAAGCATAATCCCCGGCCGCACCCATTCCAAGTGTGATGCCGGCCAGGCAATAACAGCGGCCGAATTGGCTGCTGATCTGACAAGTTTGGTGTTCTTCGTTACCTGCATAAAACACCCAAGCTGTCTGGTGGTTGCACGATTATCTATATCGTCAGCACAGGCAAAATGGGTCATCAGTCGCAACTCCTTCACCCAAGAGGCTACACTAAGCGACGCTATCGAAGAAGGTATCTGATCTGGAGCAATACCCACCCTGTGCATGCCGGTATCGATCTTGAGCCAAGGTGAAAGCTGTCTACTGTTTGTGCATTTTGCAAACAAACTGAGCTGCTGCGGATTATGCAGCACCGGATCCAGATTCCAAGTCAGCAAGGCTTCGACATCAGAGCGTTCCCAAATTGACGACAATACCGTAATGGGTAGTTGCAGCCCGGCCTCACGCAGTGCGACCCCTTCCTCAACACTGGCAACCGCCAGTCCATCAGCAGCCGACGCACTCAATACCGAGGCTATTTGAATCAAGCCATGGCCGTAGGCATTGGCCTTGACTACCGCCATCACCAGACTGTGCGGTGAATAGGCTCTAACCCGCTGCAGATTATGACGCAGCGCCTGCAGATCTATTGTAATTTCGGTGGGTCTTGCCATGGCGGATTACCGGAAAAATTGGCGCTGGCATAATTGTCAAAACGGGTATATTCACCCAGAAAAGCCAGACGCACAGTGCCGGTTGGCCCGTTACGCTGTTTACCGATAATCACCTCCGCCATTCCCTTATCCTTGCTTTCTGGATTGTACTGGTCATCCCGGTAGATAAACAAAATCAAATCAGCATCCTGTTCGATACTGCCCGATTCACGCAGATCAGACATCAGGGGCCGTTTATTGGGCCGTGATTCCAGGCTACGATTAAGCTGCGACAACACAATCAGCGGTACATTCATTTCTTTAGCTAGAATCTTCAGAGCCCGGGTGATGGCTGAAACCTCCGTAGTCCGGTTTTCGCTAACCTGGCCACTGGACTGCATGAGTTGTAGATAATCAACCACAATCAAGCCAAGGTCACCTTGTTCGCGAGCTAGTCTGCGGACCCGACTACGCAACTCCAGCGGACTCAAGGCCGCCGTATCATCGATAAAAATGGGTGAATCACTGAGGATATTGATGGCTGAAAATAATCGGTTCCAATCTTCATTCAGCAGCTTGCCGGTCCGCATTTTGTGGGCATTCACCCGACCCAACGAAGCCATCATGCGCATGGCCAATTGATGCCCGGGCATTTCCATGCTGAATACGGCCACCGGCTTACGGGTGGAAATGGCCGCATGCTCAACCAGGTTCATCGCCAGCGAGGTCTTGCCCATTGAGGGACGTCCAGCAATAATAACCAGATCAGACGGTTGCAGGCCTGAAGTCTGTCGATCCAGGTCGGTGAATCCTGTCGGCACCCCGGTGACATCAGTGGGTGACCTCTGTAGCTCCTCGAGGCGATCAACCGCGGCTGCGATGGTCTGTTTCAGCGGAGTGAATCCAGCTCGTTGCTTGCCATCCTTCTGGGCAATGTCGAAAATGAGCTTTTCAGCTAGATCCAATACTTCCGCGGGTGTGCGCCCTACAGGTGCGTAGGCCATCTCCAGAATTTCGTTACTGGCATGTATCAGCTGTCGCAGGATCGCCCGTTCATGAATAATGTGGGCGTAGGCGGGCAGATTACCCGTTCCCGGGCAAGTATTAGCTAACTCACCCAGGTAGCTGAGGCCACCAGCAGTTTCGAGCTGACCAAGATTTCCCAGGTGTTCGGACGTTGTAATGACATCAATAACATGATCCGCCTTGCTCAATTCAGCCATGCTACGATAGATCAACTGATGCCGGTTACTG
Organism: Gammaproteobacteria bacterium; assembly: GCA_011052285.1. GTDB lineage: Bacteria > Pseudomonadota > Gammaproteobacteria > Arenicellales > DRJH01 > DRJH01. The sequence continues at coordinate 9,917 of DRJH01000462.1, read as the reverse complement.
TAAAAATCATCCGCTGAGGCGACGTCGGCCACCTCATCCCAATGCCGACCTTCCAACATCAGGCCACCCAGCAAGGAGCGCTCCGCCTCCAGAGCCTGAGGCGGAATACGTGTATGACCCACAAATTTTTCAGATCTTGTCACTGCGGCTGCAACTCCCTTGAACGGCTATTTCAGAACAAACTCCTAGTCTATGATAACAGCGATTCGGGCCTGCCAAAGGAGAATTGACGGCAGATCAGGAGTTGTCGACCACAAAAAAGGCAGCCATCTGGCCACCCCTTTGGTGTATAAAGAAAAATGGCCCTTAGCCTTCTGCTTCCACGACCACTGTGACCGAAAAGCTAACTTCGGGATGAACGGTTACCGAAATCTCGGTCTCTCCGATCAGCTTGAGAGCACCTTCAGGCAATCTGACTTCATCTTTCTGGATGGCAATCAGATCATCGGACAGCACTTCTGCAATATCGGCAGCACTCACTGAACCAAAAAGTTTGCCCTCTTCACTGGCCTTGCGTTGCAGGACAATACGTCTGTCTCCAAGCGTTTCAGCAATGGCACTGGCCTTTTTCAGAACGTCAGCTGCCTTGAGCTCCAGTACCACGCGGTTGGCTTCAAATGCCTTCTTGGCATTGGCCGTGGCCGGTACAGCAATTTTTTTCGGGATTAAATAATTGCGTGCAAAACCGGCCTTGACGCTGACCTGATCACCGAGATTACCGAGGTTACGAACCCGTTCCAGTAGAATAATTTCCATAATGGATTCTCCTAGTTGGCGTGATTGTCGGTATAGGGCAACAAGGCCAGGTAACGTGCCCGCTTGATGGCCCGTGTCAGCTGCCGCTGGTAACCGAGCTTAGTACCGGTGTTGCGGCTGGGGATAATTTTCCCGGTTTCGCTGATATAGCCCTTCAGAGTCACGATATCCTTGTAATCAATTTCGCTGACCCCTTCAGCAGTAAATCGGCAATATTTACGGCGACGAAAAAAACGGCTCATACTTTGACCTCCTCTGTGACTTCAACCTCTGTGGCTTCAACGTCGCTGTCTGCAACCTTGGTTGCTTCCCCTGCAGTTGGAGCGACCGGTGCGGTTGGAGCGAGCGGTGCGGTTGGAGTGACTGGCGTACCGCCTCCAGCGGGCACACCCCTTTTTACTGTCTTTGCTGCATCACGGGACGAGGCACCGGAATCACGTTGCGGGGCCGAATTTTGGGTCTGTTCTTTTTCTTTTTCCACCATCAGAGGTGATTTGTCCGTCACCGCTGCATCACGGCGCATCACCAAGGAGCGAATCACGGCGTCATTAAAACGAAACAACCGTTTCATCTCATCCAGAGAGGGCTGATCACACTCTACATTCATCAGCACATAGTGGGCTTTGTGGATCTTGTTGATGGGATAGGCCAGTTGCCGTCGGCCCCAATCTTCAAGGCGGTGTATCGTACCGGCGCTTTTTTCGATCAGGGCTCGGTAACGATCAATCATCGCTCCAACCTGTTCGCTCTGATCCGGATGGATCAGGATAACGATTTCATAGTGTCGCATTGTCATTTGTCCCTTATGGATTGTCAGTTTCCCGGCCAAGCCGGTGAAACAAGGAAGCCCCATCCAGGAGGCTGTCCTGAGGCCGCAGATGGGACGCGCGATTTTACGCCAGCCACACGACAAGTACAACTACCGAAAGGCCATTTGTTGCGAGTGCCTTATCTGCTCCCGTTAACACCAAATGGCATGAATTTGTTTGCTGTTTCGGCCATCTGGCCGAGATGGTCATTCTTTGCACCGTAGCAGCAAAAATACTGTAGACCTTCGCGCCTCTTGTCAAACGCTTGTATGGCAATCTATTCCCCACTTTGGCCAGTTTCTAGTGCCGTAATATCACCATTGGATCCACTACACACCTAATTACATCTCATCTACCCAAAGTTTTTCCATGAGGCTCCAGGTTCTAATTTATTCATACGCAACAAGATGTCTCAGGTCATAGACATCTGCTATAGTCACGCCCCATATTAAGCACCACCTGCCCATAACAGTGGCAACTTCAGTATCAGAATAAGACCTGCAGTCACCGAACCCGAGGTTTTAAGAGTAATGCAAGCCCATCTACTCAACGCCCTGGTCAACAGCAGCATAGATGCCATTGCCTGCGGCAATTCAACTGGCTGCATTACACTCTTTAATCCTGCTGCCGAGCGCCTGTTTGGCTATAGCAAAAAAGAAGCCCTGGGCCAGCCATTTACCTTACTGGTGCGAGAACAGGATCGTGTTGCCCAACGGGTACTTTTCAAACGCTTCCTGCGCACCGGTAAAAGTCAATCACTGGGTGTGCACCGTGAGGCGATAGCCCAGCACAAAAATGGCAGAATTTTTCCGGTTATCATGAGCCTGTCGGTGGATAAAATTGAAGATGAGTATCTATTCACCACCATCATGCACGATATCACCGACCGCAGAAATGCTGAAGGAAAACTTCGCCTGTATCACAATATCGTGGCCAGCACTTCAGACCCCATGGCCTTGCTGAACCGTGAGTTTGTCTACCAGGCAGTCAACCCGGCTTTTCTGAAAACCGTCAACAAAACGGTCGACGAAGTCGAAGGCAGCACACCCGTACAAATTCTCGGCCAGGAAACTTTCGAAAAAACCGTCAGACCCCATGCCGAGCGCTGCCTGGCCGGGGAAGTCGTCGATTTCAAACACTGGCTTACCTTCCCGGGTGCAGACCCGAAATTCATGCGCATCCATTACTATCCCTATCACAATTCCGAAGGTGTAATCGATGGCTTTGTCATGAATGCGCGGGATATCACGGAACACCACAACGCCGAAGAGTCACTCAGCCTTAAACAGGCACAGTTGCACACCCTGCTGGAGACCAGCCGTCAGATCAACCACACATTAGACCAGACCAGTATCCGCAAAACCCTGGTCACCGCCGCCTGCAAACTGCTAAGCTGTGATTCCGGTGCCGCCGGTATTGTCGACGGGGATTGCATGCTCTTCCATGAATATCTCAACATGTCGCAATGGATACCTCTGGATTATCGCTTTACGTGCGGCTTTGGTGTTCCCGGCCACGTGCTGCAGACAAGAGAGCCGTACTTGACCAACAATGCCGAACACGACCCCCATGTGGTCCCTGAAATCAGGCAGGCACTGGACTTCCACCGTCTTGTTGACGTACCGATTATTGCCCGCTCCGGAGAAATCCTCGGTTGTTTTGAAATACACGATCGTAGTGATGGCCTGCCGTTTACGAACACCGATGTCGACCTGCTGCAAGGGCTGGCAGCCAGTGCTGCGGTGGCATTAGAAAATACCCGCTTGGTTGAGGGACAAAAATACCTCATCAAGACGCTACAGGAAAAAGAGAGCCAACTACGCGGACTACTTGAGTCTGCCAATGATGCCATCCTACTTGTCGATCTGGCGCAGCGACAGTTTGTCGAAGTCAACGGCCGGGCCTGCAAGCTTCTCGGATTTTCCCACCAGGAACTGCTGAATTCGCCCATCGCGGACATCCTTCCAAGCAACAACGACCTATTTGCGCAATTCATTGATCACGTCAAGGCGAGTGGTGCAAACAAGACTGACCAACTGAGTTTTACCAGCAGAGAAGGCGACATCATACCCACCGAGGTTTCCGCTTCAATACTGCAGTATGAGGGCAAAGCCTGCATGCTGGCGATGGTGCGTGATATCAGCGAACGCAAAACGCATGAACGTCAGTTGCAGCAGAGTCTGGAAGGGACTATTCAGGCCATTACGCTCGCCATTGAGGCCCGTGATCCCTATACTGCCGGCCATGAACGACGGGTCGCGGAACTGGCATTGGCAGTCGGCCACGAATTGGGTATGGATCAGCAGCAACTGCACGGTATTCGCTTCGGTGCCCTGATCCATGATATCGGAAAAATTCAATTGCCAGCAGAAATCCTCAGCAAACCTACCCGACTCACCGCACTTGAATATGGCTTGATCCAGGGCCATGCACAAGTTGGTTACGATATATTGAAGGACGTTGTCTTCCCTTGGCCGGTCGCCGATATCGCCCGTCAGCATCATGAACGCATGGATGGCTCGGGTTATCCGCAAGGCCTGCAAAACGGCGAAATCTGTATGGAGGCCCGGGTGGTGGCGGTCGCTGATGTGGTCGAGGCCATGTCCTCTCACCGACCGTACCGCCCGGCCATGGGGATTGATAAAGCACTCGGGGAAATCCGTCGTGGCCGTGGCCGACTGTTCGATAGTACAGTGGTTGATGCCTGTCTGACACTATTTGCAGAACAGCTTTTCAGCTTTGTGCAAACAGATCTGAGTACCGCTTGAGACTGGGAGGCTGTCCGAGAATAATCTCCTGGCGCATCGCCATGTGCCCATAATCCATCGCGTTACCATCCTCTCCGATCGACTTCTTTCTGCGACCTATTGGGTGTTGTAGAATAGGTAACTAGGAGGCTGTCCCAGGCAAGTTCCAAACTCGAATCGATACCATCAACCAGGAAACAAAATGTCCGAACCGATTCACATCCTGCACGTCGACGATAGCCTGTTCGATCGTGAACTCGTGCAGATTATATTACAAAAACAAGGGGATTTTGTAGTCACGACAGCAACCAACCGTGAGGAGTTCGAAGCGCTGGTCAAAACACGCACCTTCGATCTGGTATTGAGTGATTTCAATATTCTCGGATTTACAGGTCTTCAGGTACTTGATACTATTAAGGATGCATCACCTGGCACACCGGTGATTATGGTAACCGGAACCGGCACGGAAGAAGTAGCGGTCGAGGCCATGAAGCGTGGTGCTGCCGATTATATACTCAAATCCACACAACATATACGAAAGCTACCTACCACAATCCACACTGCCCTGGAAAAACAACGCCTGCACAAAGAACATACCCGAGCGATACAGGCCCTACAGGAATCCGAGGCGCGTTACCAGGATTTGTATGAGCATGCGCCGGATATGTTCGCATCAATCGACGAATCAACCCAAACCATCCGGGAATGCAACCAGACCATGGCGGATCGCCTGGGTTACGGGAAAAGCGAGCTGATTGGACGTTCTATTATCGAAATCTATCACCCGCGCTGCAAAGCAAAATACGAAAAATGTCTCACCTATTTTAACCAACACGGCGCCATCAAAGACGTCGAGTTACAGATGTGCTGCAAAAACGGTGATACCATCGATATCCTCGCCAATGCCTCTTCGATACGGGACGAAAATGGTGAGGTGCGGTACAGTCGCTCGATCTATCGTGATATCACCGAACGCAAAGCCCATGAGCGCAAACTACAAAAAAGTCTCGAAGGCACCATATATGCCATTACCAAAGCCATCGAAGCACGTGACCCCTATACGGCTGGCCATGAGCGACGGGTTGCCGATCTGGCGCTGGCAATTGGCCAAACCATGGGCCTGGACAGCCACCAGCTGGAGGGCATCCGCCTCGGTGCCTTGATTCACGATATCGGAAAAATTCAACTGCCAGCCGAAATTCTCAGTAAACCTACCAAGCTGACAGCGCTCGAATACCGGCTGATTCAAACCCATTCACAGGTTGGTTACGAAATCTTGCAGGATATTGACTTCCCCTGGCCGATTGCCAATATCGCTCATCAGCACCATGAACGCCTGGATGGCTCGGGCTATCCACAAGGCCTGCATGCTGCTGCGATCTGTCTTGAGGCGCGGGTAGTAGCGGTCGCCGATGTGGTCGAAGCCATATCATCACACCGACCCTATCGACCTGGTTTGGGAACTGACAAAGCACTGGGGGAAATCCGCTGTGGACGTGGTCAGCAATACGACGTCGCAGTGGTTGATGCTTGCCTGTTCTTATTCAATAACGACGATTTCAGCTTTAAGAAATAGCCGATAACTCAACCACTATGCACTGAAAGTACATAGGTTGCGGGGGGACTGAAAGTCCTCATCCCCGCGTGAGCGGGGAACGCACTTACTCTTATCCTATTGTATTTCTTTGGATTTTAAAAGAACAAAATTTCTACCAAATAATTTCTGTTGTTCATATGGTATTTTACTTTGATTTTGAGTCTGAGGAAGTGGGTAAAAAAGAAACCAGTTTCATCCCATTCATCTCATAGGGTATTCTTCTGTTACTGCCCAATGTGCTGATATCGAACCCTGATTCATTATCAGTATTCCATAGTAAAATTGCGTTACCTTCGTCCAGCCCTTCCTCCACTTGTTTCCATAACATTTCCCGAACCTTTGTCGAATATTTTCCCACGTAAACGCCTGCTCTCACTTCTAAAAACCAAACAGCCAGTCGCCCACGTAATCTTGCTGGGACGTTTTCAGTTACGATGACCAGCATCACCGATACCCTCTTTATTTGGGATCGCTGGAGCAACGACGCCGATATCCTTTGGAGGCTGAAGTTCGCCTGCTGCCAGAATTTCTTCAATTGAAGGGATGATTCTTCTCAGTAGCCTTGTTTGTCGAAACATATCCCGGCATGCATGCCTCACATCCTTTTCTGGGTCAACAGGGTGTTTCGATGCGACTTTAAAAGCAGCTGGAACCACCGTATCGAATTTAAATATATCGGCCACATCATATACAAATGACTGTGGTTTTCCAGAGTGAATAAAGCCAATCGCAGGTGCGTAACCGGCAGCCAGGATTGCCGCTTCGGTCACACCATACAGGCAGGCTGTCGCTGCAGACAGGCAGCGATTTGGCAGATCCCCACTTTTCCATTTTGTATGATCGTAGTTTCTACGTTTCCACTTAACGCCATATTGCTTAGCCAGTAATTGATAGGTTTTGCGAACACGAACACCCTCGATACCTCGAAGTTGCTCAATACTGCGCCGCAGTGGTGTTGGTTCACCAAAGCGCATCTCATACATTTTTCGAACTACTTTAAGTCGCGTATTGGCATCCAGTGCCAGCTTGGCCTGATACAGTAGTCGATCCGACCGTGCGCCGCCTGGCTGCCCGGCGGCATACAATCGAACACCTGATTCGCCTACCCAGATCAATAGTGTCCCCGCTCTGGCTGCCAAAACAGATGCTGCATGAGAAACTCGTGTGCCGGGTTCCAGCATCAGGCAGACAATGCCACCGACTGGAATATGTTTGCGCACCCCTTCTTTATCGACCAGTACAAATGCCCCATCTATTACATCCAGCTCGCCATAGCGTAAAAATACGATGGAATTGCGTTCCTTGATGGCGATGGGTTTAAGTGGAGGAAGTATGCCATTCATTCAGAATTCCAGCTTTTGTTCGCTTCTTCAATGTGTTTCAATTCTTTGGTTCGGAATTTTTCATATTCTGCATGGGTTTTCTAAGGTCATGGGAATTCGATCCGGTAGATCTTCAAAGTAGTGGCTGTTTCCAGCTACCTTCAAACCCACATCATTCAAGGTGATTTTCCGCTGTACTATGAAGACTCATTGCCGCCCCTCTATAAAGCGTTGCCTTGCACTGACGATGGCCTGATGCAGCTTTTGTTCAAGCAAGCCCTTGTCCGGCAATGCTGTTAAATACTCCGCGACATGAATACCACTGCTACCCAACTCCAGCAGCTCAATCTGCTCTTGCTTCTTGCCTGCGCACAAAATAATGCCCAGCGGCAGCGCTTCACCCTCTTGCTGTTCATGCTTGGCCAGCCAGCGCAGGTAGAGTTCCATCTGCCCCTTGTATTCTGCCTTGAAATTCCCCATTTTCAGGTCAATGGCAACCAGACGTTTTAATTTGCGATTATAAAAAAGCAGGTCGATATAGAAGTCATCATCATCAATCTGAATTCGCCGTTGCCGTGCAACAAAGGTGAATCCTGCACCCAGTTCCAGCAGAAACTGCTCCATCTCTCGCAAGATGGCATCTTCCAAATCTTTCTCAATATAACGATCATTCAAATTCAGGAAATCCAGCAGATAGGGATCTTTCAAGACAAACTCAGGGGTGAGTTGCTGATCTGCATGAATCTTCTTTAAATCGTGCGCAATCGTTTCTTCAGGCTTTTTGGACAGGGCTGTACGTTCATAAAGCATAGAGTTCAGCCGTTCCGAGAGTTGGCGGGTTGACCATTTTTCCAAACGACATAGCTCCATATAAAAGCTGCGTTTAAGTGGATCATCAATGTAGATAATGGTTTTGATATGGGTCCAACTCAATTGTCTCTGCAGTGCGGAGACAATTGATTCCTCCTCAAAAGTCTCCGCAAAGCGGAGACAATGGCGAAGCTGCTTGTCACTCCATCCCCTCCCAAACTGATGGGTTAGTTTCTCAGCCAGCAACAGTAAAACCTGCTTCCCATAGTCTGCTCGCTCATCTTTCAACACATCAATGCGAATACGCCGACCAACATGCCAGTATAACGCAGTAATTTCAGCATTGACGGCAACAGCGGCACGAGTCCGTGCTTCGCCGATCAAACGGGTTAAATCGGAAAACAGGCTTTCCGGCAGACAGGGCTGATTCATATCAGACATGTCCCATTTGTGCCTTTTCCTGCATCACGCCCTCCGAACCATAAGCAGTCCGCAACCAAAGGCCTTGGAACGACCAACTCCGTTAAATAAAAATCGGGTTCAGTAGCCTGCCAAAATTGAGCATCAATCTTGCTCATATCTCCTTTGATATCTTTTGGTCGTCGAAACCAAGCCGACTTGACCGAACCACGGAGTATTTTCACAACATCTCGGGCTGTCCTGATTAGTTCACCTGTCCAGTCAATAAGATTCTCTTTCTGACTATCATTAAGATTAAATATCGGAAACCATGAATCATACCAGCAACGTGCTTTCATATTGTCCATATCAAAACCAAAGCACCATAAAGCCCCTACTTGCCCATCCGAAATGAGGTAGCTTCGCTCTTCATTAAAAAACCGTATAATTGTTGCTGCCTTATCGCCCATTTCCGGCTCCTGGAGCACTAGGCCCAGCCAGTGTCTGTACCCTAAACCGCCTTCTTGACCCTTGAGAGACAGGGGCGGCTTTTCTTTTTTTATATCCATTCGGTATGGCGTTAATGGATGAACCCATGCCCCTTCATAATTTGTGCCAAAGTTTTTGGTTCGATAGGTCTTGAATACAGGCACAGAGATTTCATCACAAATATCACATACGCCTGAACCATCAGGTTCATCCAGCCTGATCCGGCGAGGCATACCCCAATACATTTGCAATGGTTGCACTGATTCTGGTGTGGTTATTTTCCCCTTCTTATCGGACAGTCTCGTTTCTCCCATCCACGGCAGTACATCAGCATTCAAAATATCCGGTGTGCATTCCAGATCTTCCTTATTAAGCACATTCAGCCAAAGCTTATTCCATAAATATTCATCAGTTTTATCTGAAACAATGAGAGTTGTTAATGGCCCACCACCTCGCAAACCTACACGGTGACCCCGACCACCACTTGGCGCATTCAGTTGCAAAGAAAATAGTGCTGTAGCAGCACACCCCGAACACATACAATCCACCTCGCCACGCTTGATGAAATGATCCAGATTATCTTTTATCGTCTTGGCTCCAGGAGCTGCAATCAACAGTGCTGGAACTTGCTTTGTTTCACCTTCAGGTAAATTATAATCCTGCATAAATGCAGCCCCATCAGGATTATATAGTTCAAATGCTTCGGCCACTTTTTCAAAGACTGCTTGCAGTTCCTCAGGAGCAGGTATTTCTTCCCAAAACTCCAACCATTCATCTTCATCTTCCGGAGCAAAACAGGTCTGCAACAAACCAATGAGAAACTGATACAAGGCTCCCTGGAAATCCGGGCGAGGCGCATTGATTTCTGTGACAGGATTTTCAGACTCAGCAATCTGCCAGGGCACGATTGCATCGTGCGTTCCATCTTCACGGATCACTGGAATCCATTTATCTGTAATGAGATTCATGAAGTTTCTCCTGTTTCGGG
>DRJH01000461.1 GCA_011052285.1 Gammaproteobacteria bacterium | reverse complement strand
AGTCACAACCGGCTCGAAATACGGTATCACCGAGCAAAGTGGCGACCATGCGCACGACTTCAGCCCCCTTGTTGTAGACAGTCAGGGTGTAGAAGTTGTTGATCTCGGCATAGGACTGTGGACGTACCGGATGGGCCAGCGGACCGGCATCTTCGCGAAACTGATAAGTGCGCAATACATTGACATCTTGAATTCGCTTAACGGCTGTCGAACCCATTGCCGCAGAGAATTCCTGGTCGCGGTAGACGGTAAAGCCTTCCTTGAGCGAAAGTTGGAACCAGTCGCGTAGCGTGACCCGGTTGCCTGACCAATTGTGAAAATACTCATGGGCAATAACACCTTCGACATTGCGATAATCGGCATCGGTGGCGGTTTTTGGGTCGGCAAGCACATATTTGGTATTGAAAATATTGAGACCCTTGTTTTCCATGGCCCCCATGTTGAAGTCATCGACGGCAACAATCATGTAGCGATTGAGGTCATATTCCCGACCAAATCGCTGCTCATCCCAGCGCATGGCTTTTTTCAGCGAGGCCATAGCATGATGACAGCGATTGATGTACGGACTTTTCGCGTAAATATAAAGCTGTACCTGCCGTCCTGAAGCGGTCGTGAATTGATCTTCCAGACAGGCCAGATCCCCGGCCACCAGTGCAAAGAGATAGCTGGGCTTGGGGAAAGGGTCGTACCAACGAGCCCAGTGCCGGCCATTCTCCAGATTCCCCCCAGCGACGTGATTGCCGTTGGCCAGCAGTACCGGATAACGGGTTTTATCGGCTTCCAGGGTTGTGGTGTACCTGGTCAGGACATCGGGCCGATCCGGAAAGTAGGTGATACGACGAAAGCCTTCAGCTTCACACTGGGTGCAGAAATTACCACCCGAAAGGTATAGACCCTCAAGCCGGGTATTGTTCTGTGGGTCGATTTGGGTGCGAATTTGCAAACAGCCCCGGGCCGGTAGGTCAGTGATGCTCAGCCGTCCGCCCGCTAGCGCGTAACTGCTATCGGCAAGTTCCCGATCGTCGATACGAATATCCAGTAGCTCCAGACCATCACCATACAGGTACAGTGGAGCACGCTGCTGTAGGCATTCGTAATCCAGACGGCTGTGTACAATTGTCACCGTTTCCTGCAAATTAAAATGCAGCGCTACCGAGTGCAGCCGGTAGACTGGCGGTTGGTAGTCACCAAGCTGTATTGTCTCCAGTGGTTGAGCGTTATCCATAAGACGGGTTTTTGAGAAAATGGCCGGAAGGCTCAGCCTCATAGGGTCTTTTTGTTAAAAAAGTTTTATATATCAGTTATATGGAAATAAAAAAAGACTCTGGCCGCTTTTTTATCCGCATGGGAGTGTAGCATAAAAAGGGTTCCGGCCTGTTTTTTCTTTGACGCGGGAACAGGATCAATGCTAGATTCAGCGGCGCACTACAGAGAAGATGCTAACAGTTATCGAATTCACCAACACATCAAGGGGCACCGTATGAAAATCTCCATCAAAACACTTCTGCTGTCGGCTGCTGCTGCAGCGACTCTGGCACTGGGCTCGGCCTCGGCACAAACCCTGAACTTTTTTACCATCGGCACCGGTGGCACCGGCTATACCTACTATCCGGTAGGCGGGGTCATCGCCAATGCAATTTCCAATCCTCCAGGCTCACGGCCCTGTGATCAGGGTGGTAGCTGTGGTGTGCCCAATCTGATTGCCTCGGCCGTTTCTTCCCGCGGCTCAGTTGACAATGTCAATGCCATTCACTCCGGTCTGCGCAATTCCGGTTTCGCCCAATCAGATGTCGCCTATTGGGCCTACACGGGAACCGGAACCATGAAGGGCAAACCGCCCATGACCGATTTGCGGGCCATAGCCGCGTTGTTTCCCGAACATATCCACCTGGTGGTGAAAGCCGATTCTGGGATCAACACTGTCGCTGATCTTAAAGGCAAACGGGTTTCACTGGATGAACCAGGTTCGGGCACTTACGTGGATGCCAATCTCATTCTCAAAGCCTATGGGCTCAGCAATTCTGACATCAGTGTCGAAGCCCTGAAAGGGAGTGCGGCCGCAGGTGCCTTGCGTAACGGCAAAATTGATGCTCTTTTTGTCGTTGCCGGTTATTCGACGGGTGCAGTGGTTGAGCTCGCTGCCAATACCAAGATCAAACTGATCCCGATTATCGGCAAGCAAGCCGCTGATCTGGTGAATAAATATGGTTTTTTCGCCTCCAGTGATATCCCGGCCGGGACTTATGAAGGTGTTGCCGGGGTTACAACTGTAGCGGTTGGCGCTCAGTGGATCACCAGTGCCAAGGAAAGTGATGAGTTGATCTACAATATCACCAAGGCCTTGTGGAACAAAAAAACCCGCCGCCTGCTTGATGTTGGTCATGCCAAGGGCAAGATGATCACTAAAGAGTCCGCACTCGACGGCCTGGGTATACCGCTGCATCCGGGTGCCAAGCGTTACTATAAAGAGATCGGATTGTTGAAATAACCTACGGGCACCGGGGCGGCTCTTTATTCTCGGATAGCCTCTTAAAAGGCCTTTAATTACTGTAGTTTATTGCGCCTGATGGCAACTGCCTGTCAGGCGTTTAGTTTGCTGGCTGTTCCTTAATCAACAGGATGCTGAACTATGGTTGCAATGAATTCCGACGAACTGGAACAGCGTTACGACCCGGAAATGGCTTTCCGTGCCACCGGGCCCAGGCTCGGCCTGTTGGTGACCACCGCCCTGGTGGCGATGTCGATCTATCATTATTATGCTGCCGGCTTTGGCCTGATTCGTGAGCTGGTACATCGGGGCATCCACCTGTCTTTTGTGCTTGGCTTGATCTTTATTTTATTCGGAACACGGCATCACACCGGATCTGCCGAAATCAAGAAAGCCTGGTATCGATTCGATGGTATCGGTATCTGGGATTTGTGCTTTTCGCTGCTGGCGGTGGTCGCAACCATGTATTTACCCTTGTTGCCACCGGAAATAGTATCGAGTCATGTCGGTGCGCCAGTGACTTCCGATGTCGTTATGGGCACCATCCTGCTGCTGTTGGTATTGGAAGCAACGCGTCGCTCGGTAGGCCCAACGCTGCCCATTATTGCGATTATTTTTATCCTGTATGCGGTCTTCGGTATCTATGCGCCCGGTGTTCTCAAGCATCCGGGTGCCAGCTGGCCCGGCCTGATCAACCATCTTTATCTAACCAATCAGGGGATTTACGGCATCGCACTCGGTGTTGTGGCCAAGTATGTATTTCTGTTCGTGCTGTTTGGGGTGCTGGCGACCCGGGTCGGCTTGGGCCAGTTGTTTATTGATATTGCCTCGGTGGTCGCCGGGCGCTTTGCTGGAGGACCTGCCAAGGTAGCAATTTTCTCCTCGGCACTGCTTGGCACCATCTCTGGCTCCTCGATTGCCAATACGGTCACCACCGGCTCGCTGACCATCCCGGCCATGAAAAAAGTCGGTTATCCAGCCCACTTTGCGGCAGCAGTCGAAGCCACCTCCTCCACCGGTGGCCAGATCACGCCACCCATTATGGGCGCAGCGGCCTTTATCATGGTGGAATTTCTGGAAATCCCCTATCGCGATATTATTCTGGCAGCGTTGTTTCCGGCCATGCTGCACTATTTCGGTATTTTTATTATGGTGCACCTGGAGGCCAAAAAGCTCGGCTTACGCGGCCTCAACGCGGATGAACTACCCGTGCTGGCACAGGTACTGCGCCAGCACTGGCCGACCCTGATTCCGCTGAGCATCCTGATCTATTTAATCATAACTGGCAGAACGCCGGATTATGCGGCAGTTTGGGGTATAACCGCCTGTGTTGTGGTAGGTTTTTTGAACCCGAATCATCGCCTAAGCTTACGTGACCTGGTGGCGACCCTGGCAACCGGGGCCAAATATGCCCTGGCTGTGGGTGCTGCCGCCGCCTCGGTGGGTATTATCGTCGGGGTGGTGACACTTACCGGCACCGGGTTTCGCCTCAGCTTTATGGTTACCCAGGCCGCGGCCCATCTTGGAGAATTCATCAGTGCCGGATGGCTGGGTATCTGGCTAACCCAGGAGGGGTTAACCTTGTTTTTTACCCTGACGTTTACCGCCATTGCCTGCATTATCATGGGCGCGGGCATCCCCACCACGGCCACCTATATTATCCTGGTTTCCATCGCAGCCCCTGCTCTGGCCATGCTGCATATCCAGCCTCTGGTGGCACATTTTTTCGTATTCTATTACGGGGTGTTGGCGGATATTACCCCTCCAGTGGCACTGGCCGCCTACGCCGGAGCCAGTATCGCGGGTTCCAATCCATTCAAAACCGGCAATACCGCTTTTCGACTGGGTATTGCCAAGGCATTGGTGCCGTTCGTTTTCGTTTATTCGCCATCGCTGCTGCTGGTGACGCCTGAATTCACCTTGAACAGCCTGCTGATTACCCTGGCAGGGGCCATGGCCGGTATTGCCTTACTGGGCTCCGCCTTCGCCGGTTATATTTTCTGCAAACTGCGTCGCTGTGAACGTTGGTGGTTAGGTAGTGTCGCCTTATTGTTTGTGGCACCGGGACTAACGACGATGCTGATCGGTACTATACTGGCAGCACCGGTACTGCTTAGAGCACTACTGCGTGCCCGCCAAGAGCCGGTGAGTGTGACAGGATAATTTGAGCACAGGACTATGAGTAAGGCATCTGACCTTCGTTACCAGCAGGATATGGCGTATCTCGATACCGAACCATTTCAGTGCCGGCAAGTGCTGGCGGCACATTTTCTACGGCCCTGTTCGACTATTCTCGAAATTGGTGGTTTTATCTCT
>DRJH01000460.1 GCA_011052285.1 Gammaproteobacteria bacterium | reverse complement strand
TTTTACCACGCCCTCTGTTTCCGTCACTGTCAGAACCACGTGGGCAGGTAAGTCCAGGCCAATCGGTGTTTCATTGTGCAGATTGATTTGCACGTCGGTGTTGGGTAACAGAAAACCAACTTGATCGCCAAGGTCATCGGCGGCGATGGGTAGCTGTTCGTAGGTTTCATTGTCCATGAACACCAGGTTTTCGCCGTCCTGATACAGGTACTGCATACTGCGGGTCTCGACATGGGCTTTTTCGATCTTGTCATCGGAACGGAATCGTTCATTTAACTTGGTGCCACCATCAATTGACTTCATCTCCAATTGTACGAAAGCACCGCCTTTGCCGGGTTTGACGTGATTTTTTTTGAGGACGCGCCACAGTTTCTCTCGGTATTCCAGCAGATTTCCGATCCGAACTTCAAAGGCAGAGATTTTCATAAGGGTGCAGTCCTGTATAAGTTACGCTAAGATGGCGGATTCTAGCCGTTAGCCGCAGTACGTCAACACCTGTCTTGCCTGATCGTCCGATTATCTTGCTGTGGGCGGCGAAGAACAGGCATGGCGACCGTACCAATAGCAAACCGAAATCCTCTGTATTCCTTACACCACGAGTTTCCCATGTCAGTGATGCAGTTACAAGAAACTAAGGCCCGCAACCTACCCTGGCCAATAGAATGGTACGATGTTACGTGCCAATCCTGTCAGCGCCTGCACACATTCTTGCAGGTCACGGCCGAAAAATACCCGGATCATCGTTGCCAGCCCGTACCACCCTTTGGTGATCGGGCCGCACGTCTGCAAATCGTCGGACTCGCACCGGGTATGCATGGCGCCAATGCCAGCGGTCGCGCCTTCACCGGTGATTTTGCCGGTATTTTGCTTTACCAGACGTTGCATCAATTCGGGTATGCCAGTAAACCGACCGCGACCGCCCTCAATGATGGTCTGGAATTGCACAACTGTCGCATCACCAATGCGGTTAAATGCCTGCCGCCTGCCAATAAGCCTGTAGCTGCAGAGATTAACAATTGCAACACATTCCTGGTTGCTGAGCTGAGCGGCTTACCCAGCAATGCTATTATTCTGGCGCTGGGACGCATCGCCCACGATGCGGTGCTGCGCGCCTATGCCTTGCGCAAAAGCCACTATCGGTTCGGCCATAATGCCAGTCATCCTCTACCGGGAGGTATTACCCTGGTTGACAGTTACCACTGTAGTCGCTACAACACCCAGACCCGACGCCTGACCCCGGCGATGTTTGAAGAGGTGTTTGAACAGATTAAGGTTTTAATGGGCTAGCTCTATATGGTAAGCAGGCGGCCAAGCGATCGGCAGCCTCGCGGGAACCACAGACAACCTGCTGGCAGCGACAATATTGATGATAGCGTGAGTGGTAGAAAATATGTAACGATTCAGCGTGTTTAGATTTTGGTTCAGTACAGGGCATATTCGCACGGAGAATGTGAGCATATAGGTCCTATGTGACCCTTCGAGTGCGAAAGTAACGCCGTAATGGGATAAAAGATGAATGCGCTGAATTGTTACGAAAATATTTACGTTGTGTATGGCATCTATTCAGTTGAGCTGTTTTAGGGGCTGCTTCTCATGGGTACGATTAGCATTGCAGGAGGACTGGGGCTCGCTCGTGTGGTGTTGCTGCGACCCGCTGCTTGTTGTCGGCCTCCTGGTCTGCGTCGGGCGTGGGCGGTAGTGGGGGCGCAGTAGGTGGCTGGAAATTTGGCATACACGGTACGCTTATTATTGGAATAGTTCGCTTCCCTTAACCACCTGTTCTGATTGAGCTGGACCGTTATGGGGATATTCTTTCCGGCCAGTGCGGCCATAGGGATACTGGATTTGATTACCAGTTCGCGGTTCAGCTGCGCACCTGCTGCAATGGCTGGTAGGGAAATACCTGTGGATACCAGTCCGGTGCTGGTGGTTGCATACAATGCCTGAACACCCCGGGCCAGTGCGGGAAATGGACCGCTGCCTCTGTTCTTTAGCTGTACCTGAACTCGAACAGCCTGCGTGGCCTGGCATTGGCGACTAACGATTGCCCGGGTATTTATCAGTAACAGGTCGGGGAGTGTGGCTGGCCTGAGCTTGGTGGTGGCGAGTGCCGGTGCTGCTCGGGAAACACGTTGCTTGTGGGTAAGGGCGGAGGAATGGGCAGGTTGAAGAATGACAAGCCGTGGTGTTCTTCGTGCCAATGGTTTGAGCTTCGGCAGGATAGTGGCCCTGCGTGTTGTCGGGAGGGCTAGTTTGGGCTGGGTTCGGTTTTGTGTCGGTTTAGATAAAATCCGCAGATTGTTTCTCGCCTTATTATTTGCCGGAACCTTGCTGCCGAAATGGACGGTGGTCTGCCCCTGGCCTGGAATGTTCTTTCTGCCCTGGAGTGTGCTCTTTGACTTGGTGGGTGGTAATACCTGAGCCTGGCTGTCATGAAGGTTATATGGAACCCAATCACTGCAAACAAGATTTGCCTCCTGAACAAGTGGATTCTTAATGCATGCTCTCACCTGGGTGTAGGTGGGATAAAACTTGGATACGGGAATGCTTGTTTTGGCCAGTCGCTGATAACCGTTTCCAGATTTTAATGGATTTGCTGGCAGTGGTGCCAGTGGGATCGGGGGAGAGATCGCCCCAGGCCAATACTGAGTCCACGTGTTATTTTTTTGAAAATTTGCATCAAAAGTAAAATGTTCCCAATCGAGGATCACCTGGCTTACTTTTTTTAATACGGCCAAATCTCCCATCTGAACAGAAACCGCAACCTGTAATGGGGTTTGAGGAAAATTATCCGCACGTGACAAAGAAACGTGTATACCAGCGGAGAAGCTTGTGGCAAAAAAGGTATGCCAGTTACTCCACTTCCCCAGCTCAGGTTTCAGGAGTCTCACCCGTGCGTACCAGTGCCCTGAGGAAAGTGCGACGCCTTCATGAAATGCTCCGTCAGATATGGCGTTGTACGAGGGGTTTTCGAAAGCATCATACTCCTGGTGCTTTGCCCCCCAGGCACTTGCAGTATGACTGATCTGCAATCTGACTACTGGATTGTTGCAAGGTTGAGGTACCCCGATAGTAAGCCAGACGTCACCCGCAACAAGTTTGACTGTGCTGCCCGGTTTCGGGTCGATGATTTTGGCCTGATGATCCGTTGCGCATCCTTTATTTGAGCTGGCCTGAGCTAAATTTTGTGTCAGCGAGGACCCCAGCCACGCAGTGTTTAAGACTATAGCGAAAACAAGGTATCTGAAAAACCGGTATGGTTGCATCACTGCCTCCCGTGAATCCACTGGAAACAGGGCTGGAGCCCCTGAGGTGTCGATAGTACTGACATGGTTGTGTATCGAGCAGCCAGGAAAGTGGTAACTTGCAGAATGCTGCAATAGCCCAGAACTGCCTTGAATTAAGGATTCAACTACACTAAAAACC
>DRJH01000459.1 GCA_011052285.1 Gammaproteobacteria bacterium | reverse complement strand
GACAATCCGACCTGCCTCAATCAGGATACTGTGATTTTGTAGAATCCGGTTATCAGGATCGACCGGAATCACCCAACTGGCATTGATGATTGTGTCCATATTTCTCATGACGCAAAGATACAGGGTGACAGAGCAGGGGGCAACTGCAGATCAACACTGATTTACACCGTATCACAAAGACCCGTGATTTCCAGCCAATACAACGAATGATCTGATGCACCCACCGGTCGATCATCACTCCTGCCAATAACAACTCCCCGAGTCAGAATCCAGTCTATACGATCATCCGGATTAGGCCCTCCACCTTCGGCGATGGCGTCGCAACCGGGATTCTTGAGCAGAAATTCCTGCAGCGGCGACTGTCGACAGTGCGTATTCAGATCTCCAAACAAAATGACGTAACGGTGACGTGTGAACTCCTCCAGAACGAAGGCCAATTGTCGATCTCGATCAGGCCCGCGATCAATATGCGTGGCCAGAATTGTAACCGGGGTATTCTCATACGACATAGTGGCCGATAGTATGTTGCGAGCACTGCCTTGCGTTGTTGGTAAAGGCTGATACTGCCAGTCTGTAATCCATCGCTTGCTTAACAGGGCGTTGCCCACATCAGGTTTAAAGGCGCGGTAGCGCGTCGGTGCATACAACCAACCCAGACCCAACCGCCCAGCCAGTCGACTGGCTTGATTTTCTCCACCCCAAACCATGGGGCCGGCCACTTCCTGCAATGCGAGCAGATCCAAACCGACAAGGTTGTCGGCAACACGTGACAGATCCCGAATGTGGTCGGTTCCTTTGGCTCGGTGGATATTGTAGCTGGCTATACGTAGTATTGAATCTGAACCTGCCAAACAGCGTGATGAAGAAAAAATTGTGGCTCCCCGACCCGCTAGTGCCGGAAACTTGATCCAACTTAGCAGAATAACCGGTACAATAAGCGCCCATGACCAGATGGGCTGATCATTCAGGTACGAGGCAAAACGTCGAAACGAATTATTCAGTGTCACCCAACGTCTCCAAATTTACAAAGAATAACGGTAACTATTCAGCGTATTCATCTTTTGTCCCATTACGGCGTGGGTTCGTACTCGAATGCTCACATAGGGCCTATATGCTCACATTCTCCGTGCGAATATGCCTGGTACTGAACCAAAATCTAAATACGCTGAATCGTTACGAATAACGTTAGCTATTCTCCCCGGAATAAAAAAGTATCCACCACCTTGGAATTTCAATGTCATCACTATTAGATTGTACAACGACTTACGATCTGCTGTTATCACTGCGAAAAAAGAAGAGAGGAAAAGTAATGAATCGAGTACTACAGTTACTACTGGCAACCCTACTGTTACTGTCGGGTGGCAGTGTCTGGGCAGCACCTGGTGAAACGGCACCCGACCTGACAAACAGCGTAGTAGGCTATTTTTCGCTATTTTTGTTTTTCCTGGCCTATGCCATGGTGATGGCTGAAGAATTCACGCACTTGCGAAAATCAAAACCTGTAATCTTCGCTGCGGGCGTCATCTGGGCACTGGTTGCTTATGCCTATACCACCCTTGGGGACACCACCACTGTAGAAGAAGCCATCCGCCAAAACCTTCTGGAATATGCTGAGTTATTCTTTTTCCTGCTTACGGCCATGACGTATATCAACTCGATGACCGAGAGGAAAGTTTTTGATGCCCTTAAGGCCTGGCTTATTCGCAAGGGCTTCACTTATCGGCAAATGTTCTGGATCACCGGTACGCTGGCCTTCTTAATCTCTCCAGTCGCAGATAATCTGACTACGGCGCTATTGATGAGTGCGGTACTGCTGGCTGTAGGCAAGCAAAACCCCAGGTTTGTATCGTTGGGGTGCATCAATATCGTGATTGGTGCTAATGCTGGCGGTGCCTTCAGTCCCTTTGGTGATATCACCACATTGATGGTCTGGCAAAAAGGCATGGTGCACTTCTGGACTTTTTTCACTCTTTTCATTCCCGCTGCCGTTAATTTTCTTGTGCCCGGTATTCTGATGCATTTTGCGGTACCAAAGGGACGACCCGATGCTTCTGATGAAACCATTAAAATGCTGTATGGCGCTAAAGCCATCATGTTTTTATTCCTGTTGACAATCATCACCGCAGTGGCAGGACATAATTATTTAAACCTGCCCCCGGTAATCGGGATGATGACGGGCTTGTCCTATCTGATGTTTTATGGCTACTACCTTAAGATCCGTCAACTGGGGCCGGTGGCTCACCAGCACCGCAAAGACTACTTCGACGTCTTCAATAAAGTCAGCCGCGCAGAGTGGGATACCTTGCTGTTCTTCTACGGCGTGGTGCTATGTGTGGGCGCATTGGGGCAGATCGGCTACCTGGCGTTGACGTCTGAATTCATGTACACACAACTCGGAGCGACCACGGCAAACACGCTGGTTGGTGTCATTTCTTCGGTCGTTGATAATATCCCCGTCATGTACGCGGTGCTCACCATGAATCCTGACATGTCCACCGGCCAGTGGCTGCTGGTTACGCTGACTGCCGGCGTGGGTGGCAGCATGCTTTCAATCGGTTCAGCCGCTGGAGTGGCACTAATGGGGCAAGCGCGTGGTATTTATACCTTCTTTTCCCACCTCAAATGGTTGCCGGCTATCGCGATCGGCTATGCTGCGAGTATATTGGTGCATATGCTGGTAAATGCGCGGTATTTCTAGGAGGCTATCCGAGAATACAGAAGGAAGACCTCAATATCGGTTAAATTGCCAGATATTCGTGTCTTAGCTCTTCGTTCTCCAACACTTCCTGCGCTAATCCATCATAGACCACTACCCCAGTGTCTAATATCAGGGCTCGATCAGCCAGCTTTAGTGCAGCGACAGCATTTTGCTCAACGATTATCGAGGTATAACCTAATGACTTTATTTCCAGCAAGATCAACTCAATTTCATGTACGATCGTAGGCGCCAAACCTTCGTAAGGCTCATCCAGTAACAGTAGCTTGATGCCCCTGACTAAGGCACGTGCCACCGCGAGCATTTGCTGTTCTCCACCAGACAAGGTAATTCCGTTCTGCCTACGTCGTTCTGCAAGACGCGGAAAATGTGAATAGATTTGCTCAATAGGCCAACCCTTCGGCTCCTCTATCTGTGCCAGCACAAGATTTTCCTCTACAGTCAAACCAGGGATAATCGCGCGATCTTCAGGCACTAGTTGAATACCGGCCCGGGCTGCTTCGAAATCTCTCATCTTATGAATCGATTGCCCCTGCAGGTACACCTCTCCACCTCTGATCTCAGGTGTCGCAGCACGTGCAATCGCACGCAAGGTGGAGGTCTTGCCCGCACCATTTCGGCCAAGCAGCGCTAAAATCTCTTTTTCGTTAATATCAAATGAAACACCCTGGACAATATAGGATTCGCCATAATAAGCATGGATATCCCGTACTGAAAAATAGGGCATATCATTTGTTAACCGATCACTCACCGGAGCTTCCTTACTCATCTACCGCCTCACCAAGATAGGCTTCTTTCACCTTTGGGTCATTTTTAACTTCTTCGGGCAAGCCCTCGGCGATAATTTTCCCCTGCGCGAGCACCGAAATATAGTCCGCCAGGGAAAATACCACGTGCATATCGTGTTCGATAATCACTTTGGTCATACCACGGGCTTTAATTTTCTGTAGCAGTTCAATAGTCCGGTTCGTATCGTGTCGAGACATACCGGCTGTTGGCTCATCAAGCAACAGCAAGCGTGGTTTTTGAGCCAGGCACATGGCCAGTTCCAGGCGTCGTTTATCACCGCGTGACAATGATCCGGCAATGGTGTCACACTTGCTGAGCAGCTCCACATCATCCAGCGCATGCTCTGCCTGTTCAATGAGATCTCTCTGGCGCCGTAGCCGGATAAAAGGCATGAACCGATAGGCACCATCCCGAGCTGACAACAGGGGCAACATAACATTATCAATCAGTGGCAAATCCTGAAAGATCTCTGGAGTCTGAAAGACGCGAGAAATACCCATTTGATTGATTTCATAGGGTTTTTTTCCAGTCACAACCGTTCCATCAACTACAACTGTCCCCCGATCCGGCTTTATCAACCCTACACAAACATTTAACAGCGTTGACTTGCCCGCCCCATTGGGCCCGATAATCGCGTGTGTTTGACCTTCGATTACCTTCAAATTGACGTCTGACAGTGCCTGCAAACCACCAAATCGCTTCTCTACATCATCTACGTGGAGAACAACATCTTCCATTACGTACCTGCCTCGCCAGTGTCCGCACCTTCTTTTTTAGCTTCTTTTTTAGCTACTCCTTTGGCTATTGGCTTGAGCTTTGTGAAGATTCTTTTAAAACCGGAGACCAGTCCACCGGGTAGGAAAATGATAATCACCACAAACAGCAGCCCCAACGTTAATTGCCAACCGTTACCCACAAAGGGAGACACCACATAAGCCAGGGCGTGTTGCAGACCATCCGGTGCCCAGGAAAATATTTCCAACAATCTTTGATCTCCGATAGATGAAAAAATATTCTCAAAATACTTGATCACGACCGCCCCGATCATGGGTCCGGACAAGGTCCCAAGACCTCCCAGAATGGTCATCAACACGACTTCTCCCGAGGCGGTCCATTCCATCCGTTCAGCACCCGCCAGCGGGTCGGTAACTGCCAGTAAACCACCGGCCAAGCCGGCGTACATGCCGGAAATAATGAATACAGCCAACAGATAGGGCCGTGTGTTGAATCCGGTATATCCCATGCGCTTCTGGTTTGATTTAATCCCCCTGAGGGTTATTCCGAACGGTGAGCGAAAAATCCTCAAGGAAATCCAGAAACAGAGGATAAGCACCACAGCACTGAAATAAAAACCGGAGTAGCCACTCATTGTGATCCCGAAAAGATTTGTTGATGGAATACCTTCTGTGGCCACTTTACCAAACAGGTTGTCAATGATGCGTACGTCGTAGTTTCTTAGTTGCAAACCGGTTTCACCATTGGTGATCGGGGTTAAAACAGAATACGCCAGGTTATACGACATTTGGGCAATAGCCAGGGTCAGGATGGCAAAATAGATTCCGGAACGACGCAACGAAACGAAACCGATAACCGCAGCTAGCAGACCGGTGAACAATACCGAAAACAGTAGTGCGGGCAGAATATTCATGCTCAACAGTTTGAATGACCAGACCGCAGTATACGAACCGACCCCCAAAAACGCCGCGTGCCCGAACGACAGATAGCCTGTTAATCCAAACAACAAATTAAAACCTATGGCAAAAATGCCGTAAATCGCGAATCTTTGCAGCAGATCGGGATAGTTAGCTCCAATCGGCGCCATCCAGATCGGCATCGTGAGAATGGCTACTGCAAAAACAAGTAGTGTTATGAAATCTTTTGTGGCAGAACCGTTTTCCATCCCAACTAGTCCTCCATTACACCTTCACGGCCCATCAGCCCGCGAGGTCTCACCAAAATAATCAAGATTGCCACCAGATAAATGATGATTTGATCAATACCCGGAATGATGCTATTTACCTGATTCATGGATGCAAACGATTGCAGGATACCGAGCAGAAAACCTGCAATCACCGCACCACCAAGTGAGCCCATACCGCCGACCACGACCACGACAAAGGAAAGAACCAGAAAATTCATACCCATATTATAATCCGGAGGCAATATTGGGGTGTACATCGCGCCAGCAAGACCGGCAACAACAGCACCCAGGCCGAACACGATGGTAAATTTCCGCTCAATGTTGATGCCCAACAACCCCACCATTTCGCGGTTATGCATCCCTGCCCTGACCACCATCCCAAAGGTCGTCAGTTGCAAAAAGGCAAACACGGCACCGATAACCAGCAGAGAAAACAGAAAATAAATAAGCCGCCACCAAGGATAGACGATCGCATCACTCATACCCAACCAGCTGCCGATCTGAGCACTGCCTGCGACAATTTCCGGTGCCGGTACCGGAATCGGGTTGGCCCCGAAATTTGCCTTGATAATTTCCTGAAGCACAATGGCCAGGCCAAATGTCATTAATATTTGGTCGGCGGGAATTCGTTTATAAAAATGGCGGATCAAGCCACGTTCCATGAGCAGGCCAATCAACAACATGACGGGAATAACCAACAACAAGGAGATAGGCACCGCATAATCGATAATGGCCTTACCCGTATCACCCCACCAAACCTGCAGATAGGGCACCTCCTTGTAGGCCTCGAAGAAAGTGATGCTGGTGTCGCGAATCTTCATTGACATGGTCAGCAACGCCTGAGTACTGACCGTAGTGAAAGCACCGAGCATAAAAAGTGCGCCATGAGCAAAATTGACTACACCGAGCGTTCCAAAAACCAGCGTCAAACCCAGAGCAATCAGTGCGTAGGCAGCACCTTTATCCAGACCATTTATAATTTGCAGGAAGATCGCATCCACATCAAGACCCGGTGAATAGTGTATTAGCGAGTATGTACACTCGCAAGAACGCCCCTGGAAAGCCGCCATCCCAAGGTAGTACTACCTCTGAGCACGGACTTTTTGAAGGCTTCCTGGTGATCAAAACAAGCCGGGCAGATTATGCCCGGCTGTTTATTGAACAGTTTCTGAATGAATCAGACGCCGTTGTTAGCAGGGCCTAATTTGCCACCGGCAAAGAACTTGTTGTCCGGCTTATATTCGACCTTAGCACGTGGTGTGACTTCCACGATTTCCAGCAAGTCAAATTGTGAAGACGGTTTTTCCTTACCCTTTACAACCAGGACATCCTTGAAACACTGATGGTCTGCTGCACGGTACTCCGTCGGACCATTTCCCGCACCATCGAACTTGAAGCCTTCCAGCTGTTTGATAACTTCCGAGGGCATGAAGGTGCCGGCACGTTCACTGGCGTCGGCATACAACAGCGTCTGTACGTAGCATGTCTGTGCTGCCTGTGAGGGTGGCAGACCATATTCTGCACCAAAGGACTTCACAAAGGCCTTGGTGCCCGCATCCGGCAATGACCAGTGCCAGTTGGTGGAGCCAAAAATCCCCTTGATATTATCACCCGCTCCCTGTGCCATTAAACGAGAATACAATGGCACAATGATCACGAAATCCTTGCCATTCACCTGCTTGTCGCGCAGGCCAAACTGTACGGCCTGAGTCAGGGAATTGATCATATCCTTACCGTAGTGATTCAGAATCAACGTATCAGCCCCTGAGTTCAGTATCGGGGTGATAAACTGACTGAAGTCGCCAGCACCGACCGGCGTCTTTACTGTCGCAACCGTTTTCCAGCCTATGGCTTCGGTAAAAGCGACCATAGACGCTTCCTGCGTCCAACCCCAGGTATAGTCTGCAGTCAGATGATAGGCCTTGCGATCGGTCCCATAATTCTTTTTCAGCACCGGGGCCAGTGCAGCGGCAGACATATAGGCGTTAAAGAAATGGCGAAAACCATTGCGGCGCTTGTCTTTGCCGGTGGTATCGTTAGAGTGTGTAAGGCCTGCCATAAAAATAACACCGGCTTCCTGACATAGCGATTGTGTCGCAATCGCCACACCCGAAGAAGAACCACCCGTGACCATGGTCACGCCATCCTTTTCAATCATACGCTTAGCGGATGCGCGCGCTGCATCCGATTTGGTTTGTGTATCACCGGTTACGTATTTGACTTTCTTACCCAACACGCCGTTGCCTTTCAATGACATCGGTTTCAAGGTATGTATCATACCGCCATCACCTTCACCGTTGAGATGTTTGACAGCCAGTTTATAAGCACGCAACTCATCAGCACCTTCATCCGCATAGGCGCCAGTTTGCGGCACATTGAAACCGAAGGTAACGGCCGCAGCACTGCCAGGATCATTCAGGTAGTTCGCCGCGAAAGCATTTTTCATATAAAACATGGGCATCCCGGCCACGATACCCGATGCAGCACCGGCCTTCAGTATGTCGCGACGCGACCATTTGCTAGTAATAATTTTTGACATATAGTAGCTCCTGCCTTTTGGTTGGACACTTTAGTGTACTTGTGTAGATAATCATCCTTAAAAGGGTTTGGTTGATAAGCATCAGCCTCACCTGCTGCATGAAACACCCAATCCGTTTCACGCAGATTGCGACCGCATACTACTCGCAACGGTATAACACTATAACCTTGCAACTTGGCATCACAATAAGACCTGCGTCTTATTGACAAAATCGCAGGAGTATGTCTACCTTAGAGCTCATGAATAAACATCCCGTCAACTTGACGGGCAGTTAAAAATAGCTTGCATTACTGACTTGGCGTTAAAAATGCCTTTAAAACACTCATTTTACGTCATCACACCGCTCATTTTCAGCGATTATTACCATGTCCTGGCTGTCTCGAAAATGTTTTTCAGCAGCCTGTTAACGCTGTATTCACCCCATGAGCATGCTACTCTATGAGCACGCTCCCCACCGAACTCATTGCTTTCATTGCGATCGCCTATGTTTCTATTCTGTTTTTTATCGCCTATCGTGGGGACCAAAAGGCTCAACGTGGCCATTATGTACGTAATAAATCACTGATATACAGCCTTTCTCTGGCCGTATACTGCTCGTCATGGACATTCTTTGGTGCAGTAGGGTCGGCTGCACGCAGTGGCTGGGACTACTTCGCGATTTATCTGGGGCCCATCCTGGTCTTTGTATTTGGCTACAGGGTTATTCAGCGCATCATCATTATCTGCAAGCAATACAGCATCACTTCGATATCGGATTTTCTCTCTTCGCGCTACGGAAAAAGTCGCCAGGTTGCCGTGGTGGTGACCTTTATTGCCGTGATTGGCTCCCTACCCTATCTTTCATTACAATTGCAGGCCATTTCAATGGGGTTCACCACGCTGACAACACCGGCGAATAGTGTGGAATACTTCAGCATGACCCAGGGGGTATGGTCTGATACCGCATTCTGGAGTGCGCTTATCCTGGCACTGTTCAGTATTTTGTTCGGTACCCGGCACCTGAGTGCAACAGAACATCATCGCGGCATGATGAACGCCATTGCGTTTGAGTCCATTGTTAAATTGATCGCGATTCTTTTAGTAGGCCTGTACGCCACACAACTATTGTTTTCTCAATTCCAGTGGCAACAGATTCTGCATCAACCCTTTGAGCTAACCTCGATTGCCAGTGCCAGCAGTCGCTTCTCATGGGCGGATTTTAGCACCAAATTGCTATTAAGTATGGGTGCTATCATGCTGTTACCCCGACAGTTTCAGGTCACGGTTGTCGAAGGTGACGACCACCAGCAAATGAAGGCAGCCCGTTGGTTGTTCCCCTTGTATTTGCTGCTGATCAGTCTGTTGGTTGTGCCCATCGCATTGGCCGGTCTGATGCTATTACCCAACAGCGAGAATGCCGACTTTTTCGTTCTGTATCTGCCGCAAAAAAACGCCGTGCATTCCCTATCAATGATTGCATTTATCGGCGGCATTTCTGCTGCTACCGGCATGGTAATTGTGGCCTCTATCAGTCTCAGCACCATGGTTTGCAATGACGTGGTCATGCCGTTTCTAATCCGTTCAAAAATCGTTGACATCAAGAAACGGCCTGACCTCAGCCCCCTGATTCTGAGCATCAGACGCGTCACAATAATACTCCTTTTGCTGAGCTCTTACGGCTATTTCAGGGTATCGGGAAATAACCAGCAGCTAGCCAATATGGGTTTACTGTCCTTTGCGGCGATCATACAATTAGCACCGGCTATGATCGCAGCACTCTACTGGAGGCGAGCGAACCAACGTGGCGTCATGCTGGGATTGAGTATAGGCTTTCTGACCTGGGCCTATACGCTACTGCTGCCTAATTTTGTATCGGCCGACACACTTGATGGGCTTTTTGCCCAATTGCCCTGGCTACATCCGCATCACCTGTTTAATATTCCCTTCCATTCCAGCCTAACCCATGGCGTGGTGTGGAGTCTGCTGTTCAATACCACAGCCGTGGTAGTCGGATCAATGCGTTATGTGCCCTCAATGCTGGACAAAATTCAAGCCAGTATTTTCTCGCACACCTACGTTGCGCACGAAACCCTCGCTCAATCCACTGATTTTGCCGCCAACGCCACGGTTGCAAATGCCAGATTATTGTCTGAAAGCATTATTGGCTCAGGACCTACAGAGCAGTTATTCAACAATATCCAGGCAACAACTCATATTCCACTACAGGAAAATGACACCGTTACCCGACAGCTAATCGAAGACATTGAACGGGCAGTTGCCGGCGTAATCGGCGCTTCATCAGCCCGCCACATTATCACCACCCAATTGCTCGGAGAGGATG
>DRJH01000458.1 GCA_011052285.1 Gammaproteobacteria bacterium | reverse complement strand
TTTTCCCTGAACGCGACGTTTCCAGGCAGGATCTGGCACTAAACCACTCGATTCACCGTTAAGGTCAATACCGGTACGAACACCAAGACCGAACTGCAGCATGAAATCATGTATTTTTTGAATCCCAAGTGCTACAGCCAGCGTATAGAAGTAGACATCACAAGATTGGGTAATAGCGGCCTCCAAAGAAACCGCACCATGGCCACCCCGTTTCCAGTCCCGATACTTGTGGAGCTTACCAGGCAAGCGAAAATAACCGGGGCAAAATACCACTTTATCCTTACTCCAGCCATTTTCCTGACCCAGCACACCGATAATTGGTTTTATGGTTGATCCGGGTGCATATCGGCCTTGAATGGTACGATCGATCAACGGGCGATCAGGATTATTGCGTAATGCAGCGAAACCCGCTTCTCCAATCCCATTGACAAAAAGATTCGGGTCATAACTCGGACTCGTCACCATGGCGAGGACAGCACCATTAGCAGGATCGACGGCGACCACAGCTCCACGACGCCCGGCCAGGGCGCTGGTTGCGATCTGTTGTAAGCCGACATCCAGAGCCAAATAAAGATCGTCTCCGGCGACCGGTAGTTTTCGTGATAAATGCCGCACCACTCGACCATAGGCATTGGTCTCTACTTGCTCGAAACCAGGCTGGCCCAGTAACTGTTTTTCGTAGCGTGCTTCAATTCCCGATTTACCAATATAATCAGTGCCGCTGTATAGTGATTTATCGATTCTTTGTAAGTCCTTAACACTGATTTTTCCCACATATCCAAGCAAGTGTGCAAACAGATCCTTATAGGGGTAACTGCGTTGCAAACGGGCACGCAATTCCACCCCTTGAAAGCGCTGGCGATTGACCGCAAATCGCGCGGCTTCCTGTGCATTCAGATTGGTCCGCAAGGTCTGACTCTCGAAGCCGGGGCGGTGCGCAGTGAGGCGGGTGAAACGGTCAATATCCCGTTGACTAATCTTCACTACCTGGCTTAACTGATCGAGCAGCCGGGACATGTCTTTCACCTGATCGGGGACAACCTCAAGGTTGAAAACTGTTACATTCTGCGCCAGAACATGCCCTACCCGATCGAATATCCGACCACGAACCGGGGGAATGGGCAACAATCGAATACGGTTATTTTTCGACAGCGTGGTATAGCGTTCATAGTCGTGAACTTGCAGAAACCAGAGCCGATACAACAACAGGCCGCTCAATAGTGCAAGAATCAGTGCAGATACCAGCAGGCGCCGCTGAATCAGCTGTGTTTCATTCAGATAATCCTTGATGGGAACACGATTCACCGGATCCAGTTCCCGAAAAACAGTAGCACAGAATCCCATAATGGATTACGCACAAATTGTTTACAACCACGATGCATCATGCTCAAGCCACTTGTCGAAATTGAAATAACCTGCGCATAAGGTACTGAAATATGGGCCACAGTAACGCACCTGCGAACGGTACAGCCAGCAAGTTGAGGAACACAAGATTCCGGCCCAGTACGGTTGCGGTAACCGCTTCGATAATAACACTGACCAGCAGCATAAGAAATATCAGCAAGGCCTGATGTAAGCCACTACTCGCAACCATCCTGTTACGAAAATAACCGGCCAGCAACATCACCAACACATACTCAAGCGCGTGTTCTCCAAGCAAAGCAAATTGAGTTGCATCAACAACCAGACCCGTCAGCCAGGCAAAACCAAGCCCAACACGAGATGGCATGGTCAAATTCCAGTAAATTAACACCAACAAAACCCAATCAGGCCAAAAGGACTGCAGTGACTTCAGCAATGGCACACTTGTCAACCACAATGCAGCCACAAGGCTTACCAGAACAAGATGCCAGGGAACCACCTTAGTTTGCATTTTGTACCTTGTTACTCAAGGGTAGTGCATCTTTGGCTACGGGCGATGATGCTTGGTCGTGCCAAACCAGCAGGACCTCTCTGAGATAGTCAAGATTGGCAGATGGACGCGCATAAACCAGCAGAAAAGGGGCGTTGGGATCTTTGACAATCCGGTTAACCCTGGCGACCGGGTAGCCACCCGGAAAACGACCACCAAGACCTGAGGTCACCAGCGTATCACCAATTCGAATATCCGCTTGACGCGGCAGATACGGAATCTTCACCTGATCATCAACACCCTCACCATAGACTATGGTTCGAAGTCCGGTTCGCAGTACCTGTACGGGTATGGCATGATTCGGATCCGTTAGCAGTGTAACGGCACTGGTTTTGAGGGTAGTCGTAGTGATTTGGCCAATCACTCCATTTTTGCTGACTACGGACTGGCCAATATAGGCTCCGTCCAAAACACCCCGGTTAATCAACACTTGATGGGTATACGGTTCCAAACTAACCTTGATCAATTCTGCCAACTGCACTTTCTCATCCAGTTTTCTGGAAACGCCCAGCAAACGGGAAAGCCGAATGTTTTCTTTTTCAAGCGCATTGAAGCGTTGTAAGCGTGCGCGCAAACGATTATTTTCCAACACTACCCGCTGATATTTTTGACGTAAACTAGACTCAGTCTGCAACCAGCTCATCCCCCATTGTCCCAATCGGGATGGCAAAGCGGCGGCACGTTGCACGGGTGCTGCCACCACCATGAGTGCAGAACGCAGATAACCAAGATAATGTGAATTGCGGTCAACCAGCATCAAAATTACAGCTAAAGACACAAGAAAAAATGCCCAGGAGGGAGAAATGCGTGTGTGTTGCCTATCCATGACCGAACCTGCTGGGAGGCTGTTGAAAAATACTCATGTGGCACGATGCGGCGTTAATAGTCCGCTCAACACTCATGTACGCATTAGCACAGTAACTAATTCTTCATTCTTGTGTAAAAACATCTCCGAGAATATCCATCTGATCAAGCGCCCTACCTGAACCCCTGGCAACACAAGTCAGGGGGTCCTCGGCAACCACGACCGGTAAACCGGTATCCTCAGACAAACGTCTATCCAGATCTCGCAATAAGGCACCACCACCAGCGATAACCATACCTTTATCACCAATGTCGGCAGCCAGTTCTGGTGGAGTCTGTTCCATGGCCTTGCGAATGGCCAGCACAATGGCGTCCAGTGAATCACTCACTGCCTCATAGACCTCCATGCTGGTCATTGTTAAGCTGCGGGCCATCCCTTCGGCAATGTCGCGGCCTCGAACCAGCATTTCGGTTTGCTCAGACTTGGCCCAGCCGGTCCCGATCGTATTCTTGATCCTTTCTGCGGTTGCTTCGCCAATCAAGACACCATGCCGTCGCCGTATATAATTGATGATACATTCATCAAGCGTGTCTCCAGCCACTCGTAGAGACTGTGAATACACCATACCACCCAATGACATAATCCCAACCTCGGTGGTCCCTCCACCGATATCTACCACCATGGAACCGGTGGGTTCCGAAACGGGCAAATTTGCACCGATCGCCACCGCCATCGGCTCTTCGATCAAATAGACCTCGCGTGCACCAGCCCCGGCAGCTGACTCCCGGATGGCCCTGCGTTCAACCTGGGTACTACCGCAAGGTACACAGATGATAATTCGGGGGTGAGAAAAAAACCGGTTCTCCTGTACCTTGCGGATAAAATGCTTAAGCATCACCTCGGTGATGGTAAAATCCGCGATGACTCCATCTTTGAGCGGTCGAATCGCCTGAATAGAGCCAGGAACACGGCCCAGCATAGCCTTGGCCTCCTTGCCAACTGCCAGCACTGATTTGCTGGAATTGAAATTGCCCTGACCCACACGGATGGCGACCACAGAGGGTTCATTGAGGATGATGCCCTTGTCCCGCACATAAACCAGCGTATTGGCGGTACCCAGGTCGATGGCAAGGTCATTAGAAAAAAAACCAAAAAGACGTTTTAACATAATAATTGAATTCTGTTTCAGAATACTGTTAAAGGGTGGCAAATGTACCAATGCCTGACTACGCGTTCAAGCACACATCGGCTATAATGCGCGTTTTCTTATACTAGACGGACAACCTGACATGGCTGTAGATGAATCGACGGTACGCTACATCGCTGGTCTCTCCAGACTGGCTATAAGCAATCATGAAGCCGTACACTATGCAGCCTCTTTATCGCGTATTCTGAAACTGGTCGAACAAATGCACGCTGTCGATACCAGGCAAGTCGAACCCTTGGCCCATCCGCAGGACAGCCCCCTGACCCTGCGCGATGATCAGGTAACTGAAACCGACCACCGGGATACCTTCATGGCACTCGCCCCCGCAACCGAGGACGGATTGTACCTCGTTCCGAAAGTCATTGAGTAACCAAATTACCTCCTACTACGAGAATTGCTGTCATCTGCCGGCGATTCTATGCTTTCACCTGACCGCCTCTGAATTGAAGCCGATCATAGCCACCTGATGAATAATTTTTCTCTACATTCTCTAAGTACGGCCCTGCACCACAAGACGGTATCTGCGGTCGAGCTGGCGCAGATCTTTCTGGCCCGCATCGAACAATTTTCGCGGCTGAATGCGTTCATTACCGTAGACAGCAAGTTTACCCTGGCCCAGGCCCAGGCAGCCGATCAGCTTCTGCAACAAACGGACAGCGGACCGCTGACTGGCATCCCACTCGCACACAAAGATATCTTTTGCAGCAAAGGCCTGTTGACAAGCTGTGGTTCAAAAATACTCAGCAATTTTATTGCGCCCTACAATGCTACCGTGGTCGAGCGACTCAACAATGCTGGCATGGTGACCTTGGGCAAAACCAATATGGATGAATTCGCCATGGGCTCATCCAATGAGTCATCCTGGTATGGCCCGGTACACAATCCATGGAATGAGAACTGCGTCCCGGGGGGTAGTTCTGGTGGCTCAGCCGCCGCCGTTGCGGCCCGATTGGCACCCATCGCTACCGGCACAGATACCGGAGGATCCATTCGCCAACCCGCCGCATTTTGTGGTCTCACCGGCATCAAGCCCAGCTATGGTCGGGTCAGCCGCTATGGCATGATCGCTTTTGCCTCCTCTCTGGATCAAGGTGGCGTGCTGGCCCAAAGTGCCCGCGATGCTGCCATGCTGTTGCAAACCATGTCCGGCCATGACCCCAAAGATTCCACCAGTGTCGACCGGCCCGTTCCGGATTTCATGGCACAGCTTGAGCACTCACTGGCTGGCAAGCGCATCGGCTTGCCTAAAGAGTTTTTTGGCGAGGGCATCGACAGTGATGTTGCCAAGACAATAGAGCAAGCTGTTGCTGTACTCAAATCGCTGGGGGCAATTCCGGTGGAGATCTCTCTAACCAACAGTCCATTATCCATCCCCTGCTACTACGTCATCGCACCTGCCGAAGCCTCTTCCAATTTATCCCGTTTCGATGGCGTACGCTATGGTCATCGTGCCGCACAATATCATGACCTGATCGAGATGTACGAACGCAGCCGTTCAGAAGGTTTCGGCGAAGAGGTCAAGCGTCGTATCATGATCGGCTCTTATGTACTCTCTTCAGGCTATTATGACGCCTACTATATTAAAGCCCAAAAATTACGCCGCCTGATCGCTGACGATTTTCAACAGGCTTTCAAGGCTTGCGATGTTATCGTTGGCCCCACCACTCCAAGTACGGCTTTTCAGCTGAATGCTAAAGCTGGTGATCCGGTTGCGATGTATCTGAACGATATCTTCACCTGTTCAGCCAATTTAGCGGGATTGCCGGGTATTTCTCTGCCTGCCGGTTTTGACCAAAAGGGTATGCCGATCGGCCTGCAACTGATCGGTCGCTATTTTGACGAAAGCAGTCTTTTGAATATGGCACACCGTTATCAGCAGCAAACAAACTGGCATCAATATTTTCCAAAAGGATACCAATTCTAATGCATTGGGAAGTTGTCATCGGTCTCGAAGTGCACACGCAACTGCGTACCCGAAGCAAGATCTTTTCCAGCGCAGCAACAGCCTTTGGCGCGGCACCCAATACCCAGGCCTGTGCGGTAGACATTGCTCTGCCCGGTGTGCTACCCGTTATGAATCAGCAAGCTGCCCATCTGGCAGTTCGATTTGGGCTTGCTATTGACGCTAAAATCAATCGCAAATCTGTATTCGCCCGCAAGAACTATTTCTACCCTGATTTACCCAAGGGCTATCAGATCAGTCAGCTTGATTTGCCGATTGTTGGCCGGGGGAAGCTGGTTATTAATACAGGAAATGGCCCAAAAACCATCGCTATAACGCGCGCTCATCTGGAGGAAGATGCTGGGAAATCCCTGCATGAAGACTTCCATGGCATGACCGGCATCGACCTGAACCGGGCCGGTACACCGCTACTTGAAATCGTATCCGAACCGGACTTGCGTTCCGCCGCCGAAGCCGTGGTCTACTTACGCAAGTTGCATACCCTGGTCCAGTATATTGGTATTTGCGATGGCAACATGCAGGAAGGTTCTTTTCGCTGTGATGCCAATGTCTCGGTACGCCCACATGGGCAAATCGAACTCGGCACCCGTTCTGAAATAAAAAATATCAATTCCTTTCGATTCGTCGAGCGTGCCATTAATTACGAAATCCGACGCCAGATAGAATTGCTTGAAGATGGAGGAAAAGTCGTGCAGGAAACACGTCTTTATGACTCCGATCGTGACGAAACACGTCCCATGCGCAGCAAGGAAGAAGCACAAGACTACCGCTATTTCCCCGACCCCGACCTTCCGCCCATGGTCCTGGATCAAGACTTTATTGACGCCGCAAGAGCTGCGCTGCCAGAGCTACCCGATGCCAAACTCACACGCTTTATGAACGATTACCGCCTTACAACTGCAGATGCTACCGCACTGTGTCAATCACGCCCGCTGGCTGATTATTTTGAAACTGCCAGCACGGTCTGCCCACAGCAGGCCACACAGGTGGCCAACTGGATCAATGGTGATTTAACCGCCCTGCTGAACAAGCAAGCCCTACCTATTGAGAACTGCCCGGTGCCCGCGATACAGCTTGGGCAGTTGGTGGCTAGAATCAGCGACGGAACCATTTCCGGAAAGGCTGGAAAAAAAGTTTTGCTGTGCCTGTGGGCGGATAGCGAAACGGCTGTCGATACCATTATCGATCGTGAAAATCTTGCCCAGGTTACGGACAATGCTGCCATCGAAGAAATTGTTGACGAAGTGCTTGCTTTAAACCCGGAACAACAGCAACAATACCGCGATGGCCAAGTCAAAATACTCGGTTACCTGGTCGGACAGGTCATGAAGGCCAGCTACGGCAAGGCTAATCCCCAGCAAGTGAATCAACTGCTAAAGCAAAGACTCAAAGACTAATACGCGCCCGTAGCTCAGCTGGATAGAGTACCTGGCTTCGAACCAGGTGGTCGGGGGTTCGAGTCCCTCCGGGCGTACCACAAAATCAAAGGCTTAGCGGATTTTTGCCGCCAGCTATTTTTCTTTTTCCGACAGTTTGCCGACAACTACCGTAGCACGGGTGAAGAATGATGAATGTCAGCTCTCTTTCGCTTGACCTGGTAACGCTTAATCCGTAAAGTATCGCCCTCGCCGGAGGCAGGGCGCACCTTCCGGGAGGAATACGGGGCCATAGCTCAGCTGGGAGAGCGCAACACTGGCAGTGTTGAGGTCGGCGGTTCGATCCCGCCTGGCTCCACCAAATAGCAACGTTGTCCCCATCGTCTAGACGGCCTAGGACACTGGCCTTTCACGCCGGCAACAGGGGTTCGAATCCCCTTGGGGACGCCATCTATACATGGGCGATTAGCTCAGCGGGAGAGCACTGCCTTCACACGGCAGGGGTCACTGGTTCGATCCCAGTATCGCCCACCAGTAAATCAATGAGGCACCGCGGTTTAAATATCTTCCGTTCTCAGCAAAATAGCAATGGCTCGACGGAAGGTAGTAAGGAGGCCGTCCAAAAATAGGTTATCCTCCAGCCTCATCAGGCTACATGGGAATTTTTAGTGAATCGACATCTGGCCCACACAATCAAATTTCATGATGTTCATAGTATTTTTATCCGCAAACTATGAACCATCGTCTATTCACCGTCCTTACAGCCACTCTCCAACTGGTCATGGGGCAGACGGCCTTCGCCGCAGGTGGCTATCATGTCGAAGCACTGCTATTTTCTCAGCCATTGAATGCACAAGAAAATGGTAACGAAGTATGGCCTGAAGTACCAACCAACTTCTGGCGGCCAGAACTTGGGCTGTTGCGTCGTGAGATCGACACCTTGCCGGCTGCAAAAAATACCAATAAGCCAGCTTACGTTCGCGTAACGGCCAAAGCCCTGGTGTCGAAAAGCACTTTACTGGATCGCAATAAAAATTACCAGGTTCTTGAGCTTCGCGCCTGGGAGTTACCCCCCTTAAGGGAAGCGAAATCACCGCTAGTCCCGTTTGCCAGCCCAGATCCCCTGGCCAGCCCAGATCCTTTAGCCAGCCCGAACCGCTTGGTCAAGCCAGGCTCACCACCCTCTTCATCAGCTGTCGAATCAGCTACCGTACCACCTTCCATTTCGGCAACTACAGGCGGGATCAAAACCTATATATTGGGTAATTTTCTCTATTTGTCGGTTGATATCTGTCGATCTGTGCCCAATCCTTCGCCACCGACCACGGATAACAACACACTGGAATCGAGCACACAACGGAGCCCCCAAAAGGTGCGCTTTTGCATTCAGGAGAAACGACGTATCAAGCTCGGCGAACTCAACTACTTCGACCATCCCGGAATGGGGCTTTTAGTACGCGTAGACCGGGCAAAAAATTTTGAACTTCCTGAATTGACGCAGCCTGTTATCAGCAAATTCCCAAAATCTTCCGGTCCAAAATCTTCCGGTCCAGGATCTACCGACTCAGGATCTACCGGGCAATGACAACATCGCTGCAGCGAGTACATCCTTCACCCGACTGACGCAATGCGCTAACACGGACTCGAGCTCCGTGACTTCGATAGGGCCATTACCACGACCCGCGGCAGGATTGACCACCGCGCACAAGCTCGCATAATCAACACCGATTTCCCTGGCCAATGCAGCTTCCGGCATACCGGTCATGCCAACGATATCCGCACCATCGTGCTCCAGGCGGTTGATCTCGGCCCGGGTTTCAAAACGGGGCCCCTGGGTGGCTGCATAGGTTGCCCCCTCATGGACTTTGATCCCTGCTACGCTGGCGCCTTGTAGATAGGCTCGGCGTACCCGCAAGCTATAAGGGTCACTGAAATCGACGTGTACCGGTGGTGAATCCGGACCCGAATCGAAAAAAGTGTGGCAACGGTCATAGGTGTAATCAAGTATTTGATCAGGGACAACCAGGCTCTCGGTCTGCAGGTCAGAGCGTATCCCACCCACTGCATTCACAGCAAAGATTGCATTGACACCCAGTTCATGCAAGGCCCAGATATTGGCTCGATAATTGATTTTGTGTGGTGCAATCGTATGTCCATACCCATGCCTAGGCAAAAAAATGATCTCCTGCCCAGCCAACAATCCGCGCAGCAAGGCCGTGGAAGGATCCCCGAATGGGGTACGCACCACTTCACGCCCCAATACCTTGAGCGCCGGTAATTTATACAGACCACTGCCACCGATTACTGCGATTTCAGCCATGTTTAATCATCCTTGCTTTAGGCTCCAGGTTCAATGGTTGAGGATCCATTTCAGACACCAGCAGGTCAAGTAATGCTATCAGCCGTTGTGGCTCGCGATCACAAGCGCTGATCACCTGCTCGAATCGATCATGGATCGTTTGGTTTCTGGCATTTTGACAACGTGCCCGATAGATTTTTTCATTTTCGGTCTTGTCCAGAAACTCATTATCCTGAAACAGAGTTTCGGTCATTTTCTCCCCTTCTCGCAACCCCGTAAACGTGATCGTAATATCCTTTTCCGGGACTTTCCCGGACAAACGGATCATTTGCCTGGCGAGAAAATGGATATTGACCGGCTCGCCCATTTCCAGAACAAAAACTTCGCCGCCCTTCCCCATGGTACTAACCTGCAGGATCAATTGACAGGCTTCACGGATAGTCATGAAATAACGTTCAACATCCGGATGGGTGACCGTGACCGGGCCTCCTTGCTTGATCTGGCGGGCAAACAAGGGTACCACGCTACCGGCCGACCCCAGAACATTACCAAAACGAACCGTAACAAAACGGGTTATTGATCGCTGCGCTTGTATTTGCAGATACAACTCTGCAGCTCGCTTGGTCTTGCCCATAACACTGGAAGGCTGTACTGCCTTGTCGGTCGAAATCAAAATAAACGTTTCGGCCCCATACGCTGCGGCCAGATCAGCTACCTCACGGGTACCAAGTATATTATTGCGTACTGCCTGGCGTACCTGTTGCTCGAGTAACGGCACATGCTTATAGGCCGCAGCATGAAATACCACCTGTGGTCGCTGCTGGCCAAAAAGTTGCCGCATTGCTGTTCTGTCATTGATGTCGATCAAATGGGCCCGACATTGCAGCGACTCGTATTGCCTGAGTTCGTATTCAATTCGATACAGGTTGTATTCACTGCTATCAACAATCACCAGTTCAGACGGCTCCAGTCGAGCCAACTGGCGACACAGCTCACTACCAATCGAGCCACCACCACCGGTGACCAGGATGCGTTTTTGTGCCAGTCCTTCACAAATTGAGGACCAGTCCAGTTGCACTTGCTCTCGACCCAGCAAATCCTCAATTCTGACATCGCGAATATCACTCGAGGTCGCCTTGCCACTGACAATTTCCTGCAATAACGGTAGCGTTCGAAAAACGACACCGCAATGATTGCACAGTCCAACAATCCGCTGCATCTGGGATGATGTAGCGCTGGGCATCGCGATCATCACCAGATCGATCTCCCACCGGGCCGTCAGTTCAGCAATCATTGAGGCTCCACCCATGACCCGAATACAGTGAATTTCCTTGCCCAATTTGTGCGGATCATCATCGATAAATGCCATGGGCTCATATTGACGTGGCGAAGCCCGCAACATATCCCGAACCAGCATTTCTCCTGCCTGGCCAGCACCAACAATCAACACCTTTTTCTGATCCCGGCTGGCGATATGCCGATCCTTGACCAACCGATACAGAACCCGCGGCAACCCCAACAACAGGCCTAAAAAAATACCATGCAGCACCAGAATTGATCGTGGCACATATTGCAAACGATAAACGAACAACAGGATCAACGAAACCAGGACCGTACCCATAACCACCGATTGCAGTAAACGCACCAGGTCAGACAGAGAAATAAAGCGCCACAGTCCCCGATGTACTCCGAAGAACAGCAATGTCAGCAGATGAACACCAACCACCAAGGGAAGAAGTGCCGTGGCCTGGTGCAAAAAAATCTCTGGAATAGGATAGAGATTATAGCGAAACCAGTAGGCGATTAACCAGGCAGCGGCTATCATCAAGCCATCATGGGCCAGTACATACCAGCGCCGTCGCAGGCTGGAAAAAAAGTCTTTTATCGGCAAATTAACCGTTTTGAACGTTCGCACTGCGTAGGAAACTCGTTGGCCTTTCTCTGCTGGTGAACTACGACTTGAGCGACAAACTTATCCGCTTTTAACAATACGGGGCTTTTAACAATACGGGCGCACTGTTAAGTACTGTAATACTGTAACCAGCACTGTGTCAGTCATCGTGAACCCACCCGTGATCACAGCTGAAGATTGTACCGCATTCGTCTGATACTAAAGTAGATATATCTAAGAGACTGTCCGAGAACAGGAGCCATAGCGAAGGAAAGTTGCTTTGAGGCAACCTCTCATGATTTCATGTTTTATCCTAAGGAGAATTTCATGGCCATCAGTGCAGCGAACAATGCTGCCAGCACCCAGGTGGCATAGAGCGTGACGGCACCTTGGTGCAACCAGGCCAGTGAC
This sequence comes from Gammaproteobacteria bacterium, assembly GCA_011052285.1. Taxonomy (GTDB): domain Bacteria; phylum Pseudomonadota; class Gammaproteobacteria; order Arenicellales; family DRJH01; genus DRJH01. Next base: position 2,129 of record DRJH01000458.1, on the reverse strand, counting down.
CGTGCGATTGCTTTCACCGCGCAGGATACCGGGTTCAAAAATAGACGGTCCACAAAGTGGACCATGCGTGTTTTGCGTTCGAGACCGATGCGAAAGCTGCCTTGAGAGTGCTGTCGCTCTTGCACGACGGGGCGCAATAACGACTCAAAAAGCACCCGCACGGGGGCGGAGAAGGCGGTGGCGGTGTAGCCCATCTGCGGTTGCAGACGCGGCAGGCCGGCGTCCCAGACGCTGACGCGGCGGGGGCGACGCCGGCGCAGCAGCCGTGTTCCACCCCAGATGATCAACAGCAGCAGGACGATCACCGCACCTGCAAGCGCGGTGGACATTGCAAAGACCACCGGCGTGGCCGCACCGCCCGAATGCACTACCACCAGAGAACGCAGGGGCAGTACCCCGCGCCCGACTTCGGCACCGATCCCCGCCAGGTCGGTGACTAGCCCCGCGGGTAAGCCCCGGGGGGTGCCGAAGAAGGCCGGGACCAGTGCCTCAGTAGGGTCGGCGCCGGCCAACGGGCGAACCAGATCGCCCAGCAGCGGAATCACCGCGGTGGCGAGCACCCCAAGCCCGAAACAGACCACGATGAGCCCCCACATCGGAACGGTCGCACTTGCCGGTGCCGGTGCCGCCGCGGCGACCGCTCCGGAACGCGGTCTCCCGAGCAGCGCCGAGCCGGCCAGCATGACGAAGCAGGTCAGTGCGAGCCCCACAGTCAGTGCCAGCATCGCCCCTGAAAGTGCGAAGATGGCGCGCACCGGTTGTGAGGAGATTTCCACCACCCGCAACAGCGATTCGAACAGCAACCACTCGCTGACGAAGCCGTTGAAGGGCGGTAGTGCGGCGATTGCCAGCGTACCGATGAGAAAGGCGGTGGCAAACACAGGCATGCGCCGCATGAGCCCACCCAACCGATCCAGGTCGTGGGTGCCGGTCGCTTGGTCGATGCCAGCCGCTCCCACAAACAACAAAGTCTTGTAGGCGGAGTGGTTGAGCATGTGGTAGAGCCCGGCCACCAGCGCCATACCACCGAGCACCGGGTGGCCCAGCGCAACGAAGGCAAAGCCCGCCCCCAACGCCGCTACCACAATCCCCAGGTTTTCGATCGAACTTTGCGCAAGCAGCCGTTTCAGATCGCGCTCGGTAAGCGCATAGACGATACCGGTCAACGCCGTCGCCGCACCGACGAAAAGAACCAGCAGCGCCATCCGTGGGTGACGGATCGCAATCGGGCCATCGATGACCAACAGTGCAAACACGCCGAGGTTGAGCGTCGCGCCGGAAAGAATCGGTGAAACCGATCGCGGGGCCGAACCATGCGCCTCGGAGAGCCATGCATTGACCGGCACAATACCGGCCTTGACGCCGAAGCCGAAGAAGGTGAGCAGAAAAGCGGCCCACAAGGTGTCCGCCGGCAGTTGATCCGCAACCGTCACGATCGATGACAATGCCGTGTTCTGTGCGTGGGAGGCGAGCAGAAAAAGGCCGGCCATGCCGGCCAACGTTCCGGCTTCGCTCAACATCAACGTCAGATAACCCGCCGCGACCGGGCGGGCTTCCCGAGTGTGAAAGGTAATCAACCCCCAAATCGCCAACGCGCTGATTTCCCAGAAGAAGATGAAAGACACCATGTCGGCCGCAGTGAAGAATGCGAGCATACCAGCATACAGTATCGCGACCAGGGTGAGAAACAGCGCCGCCCGATGACGTGGGTACCGGGCCGCGTCGCCAACCAGCAACGGTGTCGCGGCCATGAAAACCACGGCGGTGACAATGAGAAATAACCCCCGTAGCGGGTTCAGCGTAAAGCCGATCGGCTCCAATAACGCGAGGGGGCCAAGGAAAACGGTAGTGCCGCCGGCTGCTATGGCCTCTACCCCAGTGACAAGCACCAATCCACTCGCCGCGAGAAAAGTACAGCCGCTCACCCGAGAGAGCGCCCGGGCCGGCGAAATCCAGGCCACTATGATGCTCGCGGCCAGAGCGGCGAAAGCGGTGGTGAACCAAGTCATGACTCGGGGGCCTCACTGTCTTGCCCCGATTGCCACTGCCCGGCGGCGAGCAACAGACCCTGCACGATCGCCAGCGGCGGGGGTGGACAGCCGGCGATGATGAGGTCTACGGGTACCACC
>DRJH01000457.1 GCA_011052285.1 Gammaproteobacteria bacterium | reverse complement strand
TGGAGCAGGCTTTGCGCAAGGATGGTGTTGAGTTGTTGACCGGTCATCAGGCAACACGATTTTACCAACAGCAGGAACAATGGCTGCTCGATTGCAAACACACCGACAGTATCCGTGCCGTAGCATTTGATCAGGCCTTGATTGCTGTGGGTCGGGCACCAAATACGCGTGATCTGGATGCCGAAGCGCTGGGGATTCAACTGGCCCGTAATGGCGCCATTGTCGTGGATGAGAGAATGCAATCAACCTTGCCGGGTGTCTATGCCTGTGGTGATGTTGCCGGTCCCTATCAATTTACCCATGCGGCTGGACACCAAGCTTGGTACGCGACCAGCAATGCTTTATTTGCGCCATTTTATCGCCCTAAAATCAGCTACCGGGTACTGCCGGCGACCACCTATACCGAACCTGAAGTATCACGAGTTGGGCTCAATGAACAGGAGGCCAAGGCTGCGGACACGGCATATGAAGTTTCTCGTTTTCCACTGGCTGAACTGGATCGCGCAGTGGCAGAGAACCTGACCGAGGGCTTTGTCAAAATCCTTACCGTGCCGGGTAAAGATCGTATTCTTGGGTGTACGATTGTCGGTGCCAACGCCGGGGAACTAATTGCTGAGCAGGCATTGGCGATGCAGCAAGGTTTGGGTTTGGGAAAAATCCTCGGTACGATACACGCCTATCCGGGTTGGGCTGAGGCCAATAAACTCGCAGCCGGGGCCTGGCGCCGGGCACACACGCCCACTTGGCTGGGGCCGATCCTACGGCGTTATCATCGCCTGCGGCGCTGAGTCATTGCCCCCCTCTGCACCCAAACCCTTCTCACAGCCTTCTAGCGATCTCCGGAAGGGTCTGCATCCATACTATCGGAGCGATTACTGGACTTGCCACTAAAGCTACTAAAAAAACCTTTGTCCTGAGGTGGATTCCATTGCTTGGCAAACATCAAGGGTTCAGCGGCTCGCTGTGACTCAACTTTATCACCCCGCTTGATCTGTGAGGGCTTGACGCCGATGGGTTTGGCGAAGGAGTATTTCGCTTTGGCAGCGGTAATTTTTACTTGCCCGATAGCCTCTTCTTCTCCACCCAGCGAAATTCCGGTATCCGGGTCAATCAATTCCTCGCCTTTTCGCTTGAGGGTCAATACATCTCCGACCTTGACCACGCCATTACCCAGATTGAGGTAGATGCGATTGCCTTTAACCTTGATAACCGAACCGGTTGTGCTGGCACTACCGGCATGCTTGACGAGGTCGAATACACCCTTGTTGACCGCTGCGATGACCGCATGGCCGATCGGGGTCTTGGCATATTTGGACAAGAAGCCGCCGAGTCCTGCACCACCGGAGAAACCCAGGCCACCAAAGCTGAGTCCGGAGGAAGACAGGTCGACCTGCACTTGGTCGGTATAGATCACTTCGCTGGTGGTTGCATCGATGAGACGAAAATTCATGCCGATGATGGCCTTGCTCGATTTCATAGAAAAACCACCCAGCAGGGCGCCGGCGGTACCGCCGATAAATCCACCAAGCCCACCGCCTTTTTGTTCGACCCCGGCTTCGTAGTTGGTCACGACGGCCTTGAATAAATACTGGGCACCCAACACCTTGCCGATTTTTGCAGCAGATGGTTTGGCAATTCGACCCGAGGCACCAAGATCCTGTTCACGAAGGGTCTGGTCGAGGACTTTGCGTTCAACCAGCCGAAAGCGTCCGGTACGGAGCATGACATCGGTGATGATGGCCCCAATACCCTGTACCGGAACACCACCACCATTGACATTGTAGTTGACGGTACCACCGAATCCCGAGACGGTCATTGATGAGGCACCAGAGGTGTTCTCAACTTGTAGTACGCCAACCCGTGTTTTGTTACCGCTGTATTTGCCCCATTTGACATTGATAAGATATTTCATGTCCACATCGGTTAAGTCCTTGGGCAGTGGTAGTGTTTGCCCGCCCTTGGAGGCCGAAAAGGCGACAAAATCGGCGTGTGCGATGGGCGAGCTGCCCAGTGCAAGGAATGCGGCCAGGATCAGATAATATTTACTCCCTAACATTGGTAACCTCCTTTTTGGTTTCATTGAAGTTCTTGCAGCGGCTCCCGCTTGTAGCAAATTTGCTTGCTGTTTTCTCGTTCCGATGACCCTGGTAGCCTGTCGGAGAATAAAGAGCCTGCTGCGGATAAGCGGACTTTGGCCCGATTTTCCTATGATTCTCGTTAAATACAACCGGTATTGGCCTCAAATCCCAGTATTGGCCTCAACTCATAGAATGTTGCCCCTCTAATCTGCTTTCCCTCGTTACGACCCCTGTTCTCGGACAGCCTCCTAATGGGCTTACGTCAATCGGAAATAGTAAGCAAACCTATCCCATATTCAGCCAACGTAACTGCTGAAGTTCCTGTTTATTTGCGTTTATTGTATAACTGTAATGTATAGTCAGTGCCTCCAATACAGTCGTGGACGATCAGTAAAAAGTTCAAATTAGCAAACAATGTCATCGTCTACGTATTATTTTCACTGGCTATGCAGCAGAAGAATAGACGCCCTGCTCCCTTGTGTCAAAGGGCAATTGTGGAGAATGATTGCGGGAATTGCCAATTTTCCAGTGAAAAAACCATGGACATATTGCGAAGTTTGTTTTATGGTTAGTCCGCACAAGCAACTGCCAGTGCCCGAACAGCAGTACCCGAACATAAGCAACAGGAGGGGGCGGTGTACGTACTGTGCACCCAGGATGGGTAAGGGCTCCTCACGGAGCCCTTTTTCTTTGGTCGTCAGAAACTGGTGATTCGGGGTACGAGAATACTATGGCTGTCAAACGCAAAGCGGTTGCCTTGATTTCAGGTGGCCTAGACTCCCTTCTGGCAACAAGGGTTATCCAGAATCAGGGGATTCATGTTGAAGGGATCAATTTTTATACAGGTTTTTGTGTCGAAGGGCATACCCATGCCATCCGTAACCATGATCGTAGTAAGAGCAAACGTAATAATGCCTTATGGGTGGCGGAAACACTCGGTATTAAATTACACATTATCGATGTGATCGAGGAATACAAGGACGTCCTGCTGAATCCCAGGCATGGTTATGGAGCCAACCTCAACCCCTGTCTTGACTGCAAATCCTTTATGGTTCGCAAGGCTCGGGAATGGCTGGAAGCACATGATTTTGATTTCATCATCACCGGCGAAGTTGTAGGGCAGCGGCCCATGTCACAACGTCGGGATACCATGCCGGTCATTATGCGGGAGTCAGGCACTGAGGATTGCCTACTGCGGCCTTTGTGTGCACAGTCTTTGCCAGCCACGTTGCCCGAGCGTGAAGCCTGGGTTGATCGTGGCAAACTGTTTAACTTCCAGGGGCGCAGTCGAAAACCACAGATTGCATTGGCTAAGGCATTCGGTTTTACCGACTACGCCCAGCCGGCGGGTGGTTGCTGTTTCCTGACCGACGCCAGTTATTCGGACAAGTTGCGCGATCTTTGGGCGCATCGGGAAAACAGGGACTATGATCTGGATGATATCATGTTGCTCAAAGTGGGTCGGCACCTGCGGCCAAAACCCCATTTCAAACTGATCGTGGCCAGAGATTCGGGAGAAACGAATTATTTAATGGGCTACCGTAAGGATTTCACCAGTCTGGATTGCAGCAGCCATCCAGGACCATTGGCCTTGTTGATGGGGGCTGCAGGACCTGCAGATGTAGAGCTGGCGGCACGCATTGTGGCGCGCTTCGGGCAAGGCCGCGATGCAGAAAAAGTGAGGGTCAGTGTAACCACGAACGAGGGTTTGGAACAAGTACTTGAAGTGGTG
>DRJH01000456.1 GCA_011052285.1 Gammaproteobacteria bacterium | reverse complement strand
CCGATTGTTTCTGTTATAAGGCTGGGAGCACACGTGCCAGGAATAGCGGGAAATCAAGCTAAACTTTGTACTGCTTAATGGCCCCCGCCATGGCCACCACCGCCGTGCCCGCCACCACCGCTGTGCCCGCCATTACTGCTATGTCCTCCTCGATGCCCAAAGCTGATGCTGCGGCTATGCCCGACACCGCGGCTGCCATGACCGATACTGGCTGTCTTACCGTGTCCGGCGTCTCCGCGGCTATGACTGATATGGGTAGTTTCGCTGTGCCCGGCTCGTGCGATGTTATATTGGGCACCGGTAATTATGTGTCCCGGGTCGTGCCCTCCGGTGTGAGCCACGCGCCGGTCATGACCATTGTGTGCGAGATGCGAGGGTGCCGAGTGGTGCGACTGCTTGTAATGTTCTGTACCGTGGTGGCGATATCTATATGAGGTATGCGGGAACGACGAATAACCGAAATACAATGACGTTCCGGCATAATATGGCCTGTAATAGTAAGCCGGGTACGGATCTACGTAAGCAATCGGGGGGTATATATAGCGTGGTGTACCTGCATTGGTGTCGGGTGGTGTACTTGTTGTATTTTGTAATAGATAACGGATGACCTCTTCACTCACGCCCGCCTCCAGCAGGTTGTCAATATCATCGGCATCCAGGACAAAACCGATCTCGCGGTTCTGGAGTAATACCAGGATCGTCTTGTCAGATACATCTCGCTGGGACAGCATGACAATATCATCCAGGCTGACCGTTGTACCGCTGGCGTGCGCAATGCCAAAACCCGCGATAATTGCCAGGCTTGCCAGGAGACATTTCATGGTGCCTCACCTGTATGCACATCGGTGGTATTAAAATTTCGCGGCACGGATACAGCAAGCTGCAACAGGTGATCCTGCTCCTGTTTCGGCAGTGATTGAAACGCGCCGGTCAACCTGTCAGCCTCATTATCGATAGAGGTATCCAGGCTCTTGTAAAGTTCCTGCAAAGCCTCGCCTTCATGCAGCATGGACAACCGGTCCGGAGGTTGGCCGCTGAGCGCAATCGACCAGTAGTCGGTCAACAGGTCGCTCCAGTAGGAGGCAAGCAGGTTCGGAGTGACCCGGCGTCCGCTACGTCGTTGATAGGCGCTGGCGTCCTGCGCCGATATCGAAATAACCATGACTGTTTGAGAGGTTCCGGTGACTGTGAACATTACCGTATCATTGCCCGCTACATGGGCTGGTCGAAACTGTCCATCCAGCGCCGACGCAGCCCTGAGACGATCTGCTACCATTCTGGCGCGCGCTGCCACAGATGGGTAGCCGCCTTCGTCCCTGAGTACAAACAACCGGATTCCGGAAAAATTGATGGCCTGGTGATGGTGCCGTCCGGAACCGGGTTCCGTCAACGGCTCCGAATCAATGACGGCACGCGGGACAAGCTTATCGGATTTGATGTCCAGGGGGATTGTGGCAAACTGCTCTGGAGCCGCATCGGGGCTGGATTCAACCGGTGGCTCAGCGGGTACGGCGCTCAGCATGACTTGAATGACCGGTTCGCTGACGCCTAGTTTGACCAGGCGCGGAATATCGTCGGCCTTCAGCTCAAACGCAGAGCCGGTGGTTTCAATCAGGGCAATAATATCCTGGTCGCTGTAGCTCTTTTTGCTGAGTTGGATGACGTCATATACGGTCATTGCCGCAGCCTGGGCAGACACGGCCAGCATCAGGAACAAAACAGCGTTTAAGCGGCTATTAAAAGAAGACACACCGGACTCCATGACATTAGCTGATTATTTGGATGGCTCCTGCAACTATACCTGTTAGATAGTAGGACACCTGCTACGAAGTCATGTTCAATTAGTGGGCAGAAAGCAGTGAAAAATAGTAAGCTATTGATCCATTAACATGTTTTCCCTGATCTGGAATATATAACACAGAAACGGAGGTTGTATTCCCAATGAAGATAGAGTGTCCCCGTAAATGGGTAGCCTGGCTGGCCATATTCGTATGGGTTGGGCTGGCGGGATGTGTTTCCGCGACATCCACAACCGAACAGCCAACTGTGGCGACTGCCAGGTCAGCCGACGGCAGCCCGCTTGCCTATGGTACGCGTGGGCAGGGTGAGCCGGTGATCGTCTTTATCCATTGCTGGACCTGTAACCATACCTTTTGGGATGCGCAGATCGACTATTTCTCAAAACGCCACCAGGTCATCTGGCTGGATCTGGCCGGCCACGGTGAGTCGGGCAGCCATCGACAGCGCTACACTATGCAGGCCTTTGGTCAGGATGTTGCCGCCGTTGTAAACCGGATTGGTTCCGGGAAGGTTATTCTGGTTGGGCATTCCATGGGTGGACCGGTAGCGGTAGAGGCAGCGAAACAACTGGGAGATCGCGTTATCGGGATTGTGGGTGTTGATACCTTCTATACCCCTTTTGAATATCCAGCCAGCCAGGAAGCAATCAAGGCGTTCGTGAAACCCTTTGAAACAGATTTTCACGGTGCGAGCGATAAAATGGTGCGCTCCATGTTTACACCGCAAGCTGACCCGGCTGTTGTCAAGGCAATCGCCAGCAAGTTTTCGGTTGCCGATCCAAAAGTCGGGGTTAGTGCCATGTACGAATTGTTTGACTGGAACGTCCACCAGGCGCCCACAGATCTGCAGCACTTTTCCGACATTCTCTATAACATCAATGCGGCGCCTGCGGGTACGGAGCCGCCACCCAACCCACATGTCGTTATGGTCCCGGGCGTCGGACACTTCGTTGCGCAGGTGAAACCTGAGGCGTTCAATCAAGCACTTGAGAGCCTCGTTACCAAGCTGAACAGAAAGGATAATTAGTATTAACTGAAGTTTACGTGATGCATAGCGACCTTAAATCTCTAATGCTGGCCTCCAAAGAGGAGAAAGGTGCGCTTCGCAAAAAAGCAACTATTCAGCAAGTTGGTAGTGTGGTGCGTTAAAGCTGAATTGTGAAGGATGGCTATTTACACCGAAAATCCCTCATTACAATTCTTGCATCAAATGGGTTCGACTCATCAGGAACAGGTATTTTCCAGCACCTGCCGTCGATACGTATGGCGAAATAGTCTCCATAGTCACTGATCATTTCTATCTCCAGGCGTTTTGCCAGTGAGACGTTCGGTTTGCTGCGCCTGGTCTGTTCACGACGCAATTGTTCCAGCTTTTTGCGAAATCGTAGATCGAATATTACCGTTTCTCCTATGCGCGAATCCCTTCTCTCCATTGCTTCTGCAATAGCTGGAGCCGTATTGAATGCCTTCTGCATGAGTTCGATAACCGTTACCCTGTGGCGTTGAATGTCGTGAATCGCGGGTAGTGCTTGTTTGAGAAATTGTTGTGGTTTGTTCCGGGTGGCGGGCGGTAAGGTTATCGCCTTATTCAGGTGTCGCTGCGTTGCTGTCTTCGGTTCAGGATACGGTAACTCGGGAAAGCCGGCGCTGGGTGATGGTCCGGGTTCAGGCCTATAGATGAATGGCACTTAGTTAAGCCTGAATTGCACATATCCCCGTCATTCTGGCGCAGGCCGGAATCCAGGGAAAGGCTATAATTAGCAGGCTTGGATCCCGGCCTGCGCCGGGATGACGGTGATATTAGGCTTAAGTAAGTGCCATTCGCCTATAGATTCTTACGGACAGGAAATCGTTGTCGTGTAGTTTTTTGTCCGATTGCGGGGTAGCAGCGATATTGGTCAGGGAGATCAGTATCAGTAAGTGGCCCAACAGTGAAAGGAGGGCGAAGACCGGCATCACCGGGTTCATATTGCCGTGTCGACCCACCTTTTCAACTTTTGTTGGCACGGCTCATTTCCTTGCGGAGCTATAAAATAGGCAGCTCATTTCAGCAAAGACCCACTTAAAATTATTGCAAAACGATAATAAATAATTATAATACGAAAATCTATAGGGCTGTTACTGGGGAAGAGTGTGGATTCTGTATCAAGTGAAACAGGCGATCCCAATGCCGGGATCAGGCGCTTCAGTCGTACGTTACGGTGGGTTTCGACACTGCTGATCGTAGCGGTACCCCTGGGTATTTCATGGACCTGGGCCAATTTCGACCCGCTGTCGCCACTTCTTCCTTTGACGTTAGGCGTTGCCTTTGATGCTGAAAGAATCACGGTGCCTATTCTCGTTGGGGGTTTTTCCCTGAATATGTTGCCAGGCGGGATTGCAATGTATGGTTTCTGGCATTTACGACAGCTTTTCGGGCTGTTTCTGGAGGACCGTTATTTCGACAGGGAAGCGATTAACCATGTGCGCAGGTTTGCGGCTACTGCACTGGCTTACGGATT
>DRJH01000455.1 GCA_011052285.1 Gammaproteobacteria bacterium | reverse complement strand
TATTTTTCACTCCTTCACTGCGAACCGGGTTCTTCTTGTTTGATTTATCCGCGCTGTTGCAAGCACAGCTGGAAGCGTTGCATGTCACTGTGGACCGAATCGCCGTGGATAGTTATCAAGCGCACAACGATTATTTCAGCCATCGCTATGCAAGCCGACAGCGACAAGCCGCTAGCGGTCGTCAGTTGGCACTGATTGGACACCGTTCTCAAATATAGGTGCGTTAAATGGATGCCCATGCAGCCTGATTTCTGCCGGCTGACTTGGCTTTGTAGAGTAGTTGATCAGAGCGATTAATAAACGTATCAATGCTATTGGATTCGCTGGGAATGCCAAGAACACAGCCAATTGAGACCGTGATGTGGTCCGCAGTTGCAGAATATTCATGTGGGAGCCGAAGACGTTCCAGGGACTGAAATATCCTTGATATAACATATCTGGCTCCGGTCATATCTATTTGTGGAAGAAGAATAATAAATTCTTCCCCACCATATCGGTAGATGCAGTCGAAAGGCCTTAGTAGGGATTTAGAGCATGCTCGAGCAATTTTGACCAATGCCTGGTCACCAAGAGTATGACCGTAGTGATCATTGTACGTTTTGAAATGATCGATATCCAACATCGCTACGGCAAGTAAGGAATGCTCGCGGTAGGCTACTCTCCATAGTTTTTCAAGATCTTGTTGTAGTTTTCGACGATTATAAAGTGAGGTAAGAGGGTCATGAGTGGCTAGTAAAACAAGTTCCTCTTGTTGTTTTAACAAGAGTGATTCTTTGTTGTTAAGCTCCAGGTTCTTCTTTACTAGTAGCTGGTTGGATTTTTCAAGCTCAGCAGTACGTTCTGTAACTTTAATTTCAAGGTCTTTATTGAGATCATTAATTTGTTTTTGTTGTTTAGATAAATTTGTTTTCATTTCGTTAAGTGCATTAACGACCAAATCCAGCTCATCAGGGCTATCGCCGGTTAATTTATTGAGGGCCAAATAATCATTGGAATTTAGATCAAAAGTTTTTGTGAACTCGGAAATTTTCCATAAATGTTTTGTCACCAGTGTATAAAATGCCAAAATAATAACCGAAGAGATTAATAGTGTTTTTATACCCTGGCTTATTAAGATTAATAAGGTCTTGTGTAGTAGATGTCGGTACACGCGGGCTAGTGAAGCAACAACAACAAGAACCCCTGGAGAAACACTTTTCCCAAAGTCTGTTGTTTGTAATACAAATGTCTTTTTTATAATTTGTGAGGATGTATTCTTACCTTGGAACGCAATAATCTTGCCATTTGGATCACGGATTTCGGTATAGACAACATCTTTAAGATTTAGAATGCCACGCAATTGAATATCATATTGTTTTTTATTAAAGTTCCAGACACTTTGGGCTATAGATTCCATATAACTTATTTTAATATCATGCAGTCGGCTGTTTATTTCTCCAATATCTGCTTGATAATCAAAGACCAGTTGTATCGATGTAATCAACAGTGTAACCAGAGAGCTACTCACCAGGATAAGTAGCAATAGCTTGTAGGCAATCGGTGTCTCTGTGCGGTTGGGAATTCGCAAGAGCTTTATTGTCCAAATGACAAATTATAATATCACAATGAATTAATTAGGAATATCACTTAACTGAGGTATATATAGCCCGCCAAATTCTTTTTTGAAATAGCCAAGGTACGGAGCAGCAGCTCTAGCGAGGCTGCCGTCTTTGATCATTTTGATGATTAATTTTGAGAGCAGTTGGTCAATTTCATCACCCTTTTTACCGATAGGCAAGATAAATTTTGAACCAAAGATCCGATAGTTTTGTCGTCTGATATTGGTGATACCTGCTTTCTTGATAAAAAAATCAATCTCCCTGGCGGCAAATATTAGGCCATCTATACGGCCTGCACTTAGTTTTTTAACGCTACAGGGCAGGCATGTGGTACCCTGAATTCCCGGGTAAAAAAATGTCGTATGGCCAAGATCAGTCTCAATTCTGTAGGTTTCTAGCCTGGTCAGGTCAATTGGAGGTTTGTCACTATTGCTGTAAAGCGCAAAATGTGTTTTTGTTAGACTGGAAGTGGAACGCCGCAGTCCCATTTTATTGAGTTTCTTTTCGTAACGATCATTCTCTCGACCCCAAATGGTAGGACCTATTGTTGGAAAATGAAGATCTGCTTGACCATTTATGACGTTATTGATTGAGCGTTCAAATGGATAGACTTCGATAATGAATTTTCCACCCTGATATTCTTTACCCATAGCTTTCAGAACGTCGATCAATATCCCTTTGGTTGGGCTTTCAGAATACAAAGGAAGTTTAGCGACACTGATTCTGTAGTCCTTCGCAAAGCCTTGTGCGGCAAATGATGACAGAATAACTGCGAGAAGTATTTTTCCTATTTTAAACATTTAACCCTCCTGAATATATTTTAGATATTATACAGCCACTTTTAGTTATTTTGTCAATCGGCGACATGTTCCTGGGTGGTATATTCCTGCTATTTGGTCTTTGCGTGTGTGGATGTAGCAGAGCTTTCATGGTGACAGTCATAATTGATGGCCGAGATATCAGGACGTACGAACATAAATTTGCTAGAATCCCGCCGCTTGTCACCCATATGCCGGTGTAATTGTCTACACTGCGTAGTTTGGGAATTCATTTTCTGTCTTTCACACCTGAGGTTCTAATGGGTTCGAGCAACGAGCCAGGCAGTGCCATTGTTCTTTCGGTGGTCGTGCCGGTCTACAACGAGCAGGACAATATCGAGCCACTGTTGCAGGAAATCATCACGGTTATAGAGCCGTTTGATATCGGTTACGAGGTACTCTACGTAGATGACTGCAGTGTCGATGGCAGTGAAGTTCTATTGCGACAATTATTGACGCGTTATCCACGTTTGCGCGTGCTACGGCATCAACAACGTAGTGGCCAGAGCACGGCTATTTGTTCGGGAATTATGGCTGCGAGGGGAGAGTGGATCGTGACCCTGGACGGTGATGGTCAGAATCCACCGGCCGAGATTGCCACCCTTTGGCAACATCCGCAACGCCAATCAGAGCAGGTTGGAATGCTGGCAGGCTGGCGAAAATCACGTCATGACGATTGGATCAAACGGCTGTCATCACGGATTGCCAATGTGGTTCGCTCCTCGATCCTGGGTGATGCCACACCGGATACCGGTTGTGGGCTAAAACTGTTTCAGCGGCAGTTGTTCCTTGGTCTGCCGTATTTCGATCATATGCACCGCTTTTTGCCGGCGCTGGTTCGTCGGGCCGGGTTTGAAGTGGTGTCTGTACCGGTAGCCCACCGCAGCCGCCAGCGTGGAGTGTCTAAATATGGACTCAACAATCGCTTGTGGGCCGGGCTTGTTGATCTTGCCGGGGTGTACTGGCTCAAGCGTCGTTCCCGGATCACTGCAGTCGAAGAGTTGGAGTAAACATGGGTACAATGAATTCCTGGTGGCTGGCCGTGGGCTTTCTTGGTCAAGGCCTCTTTTCCATGCGCTTTTTAATACAGTGGTTGCACAGTGAGAAGCTTCGCCGCTCTGTCATTCCATTGGCATTCTGGTATTTCAGCCTATCCGGCGGTGTCGTTCTTCTGACCTATGCCATTTATCGCCGTGACCCGGTATTTATTGTGGGTCAGTTCACAGGACTATTTATTTATGCCCGCAACCTGTACTTCATTTACAAGGAACGCCGCGATGGCCAGTCCACCGATGCCTCGTCGTAGGCGCGTTTGACTTCTTCGCTGATTATACGAATACCCTGTTTGACCATTTCCGGGTCCTGGGAGTAGGTGATGCGGATACACTCGTGACGATGTTGCCATTGTTCTTCCAGGCCGGGAAAGAAGTGATGGCCGGGTATGACCAGTACATTACGTTGTTTCAGTCGCTCATAGAGCGCTTGGCAACTGATGGGCAAGTCCGGGAACCATAGCCACAGAAAAATGGCTCCTTCCGGTTGATGAATCAAACAAGGGCAGTCCCCCATGGCCTCATCTACCCAGCGAACAGCTTGTTCCGCCCGCTGCTGATAGAAGGGGCGTATCACCTGTTGGCTTAGGGTGAGAATTTCTCCGCTTTCAATCAGGTCACAGGCCAGGGTCGGGCCGATACTACCGATCGACAGAGCCAGTACGGCATTGAGGTTAGTGATGGCGTTAATGATGGTTTTGTTGGCGATAACAATCCCGGTCCGAACGCCAGGTAATCCCAGCTTGGACAAGCTCATGCTAAGGACGATATGGGGTTCCCAGACCGGTGAAACATCATCAAAGATGATACTGGGGAAGGGCATACCGTACGCATTGTCGATAATGAGCGGTAGGCCATGTTTTTTAGCCAGATCAGAAAGAATCCGTACCTCCGCATTGGTCAGCACATTGCCGGTAGGATTGGTGGGTCGCGATACACAGATTGCGGCGGTATCCTGATCTACGTTCAGCTGCGATGGATCAATGTGGTATTTAAAAAAACGATCTTCACCGTGTACGATATTGGGTTTGCGAGCCGTAAAGAGTTGTTCTGAAAGACCCAGATCACTGTACCCGATGTATTCAGGCGTCATCGGCAACAGAATACGTCGATTCTGACCCTGACGCAGGCCTCCGAAGAGATTGAACAGCAGAAAAAAAGCATGTTGACTGCCATTAGTGATGGCAATATTCTCCGGCCCAAGACCCCAGTCGTAATGACGGTTGAATAAGTTTACCAGCGCGCGGACGAAATCCGCATTACCCTGTGGGGCATCGTAATCGCCAATCATGTGTTCAAAACGATCGCCACGTTCCAGAATGTGTCCCATAGCTTGTCGAAAGCGTTGCTGCACCGCTGGAATATAGGCTGGGTTGCCGCCACCTAGCATCATAATATCCTGGCCATGGCGCATGGCATTGCCCAGATCATCCATGAGTTGGCGGATACCACAGTGCTCAACAAATTTGGTCCCGAAATCAGAAAATTTCATAGTAAGAGGGGTATGCGAAGTTAGAAAGATGATGCCACGAATTATTGTGCCACTGTGTTGCCTGATGTTTGATTATTGCTTTGACTGGCTACGGCGGGGAGGGAGGAAGTCGCTACAAAAAGGCTGTCCGATAGTGTTCTGGCAGCTTCTTGCAGTATGAAGGCAGCGGTTATTTCTGGTGTGGTGGGCGCACTATTGTCACGCTCATTTATCAGTTGATCGTTGGTAATCAGATTTTTCAAATTGGAAGCTGAAAAAAGTTTTTTAAGTTTTTCATTGCGAACTTTACGCTCTGCTTCGTCCTGTTTCATTTTCTGGCGGCGCTTTTGCAAGGATAATGACAGGGTCTTTTGTTGGTTTAAGGTGTTGATACTGGCGATTTCCCGGCTGATCAGAATCAGCGCAGGATTTGACCGCATACGCTGTTGGTGTTTTTGTCGGATCAAGGGAAAAGTTTTGGCCAATAATCGGTCATTCCATGGTTGGTAACGAGTCCCAGGAATAGTGATCCAGGGTAGGGCATTATCCAGGGTTCGTTCTCCAAACCTACTGTGGGAAGAGGTGATCGGCATGCGCACATCCGGTTCTACGCCACGCAGCTGGGTGCTTCCACCATCGATACGAAAAAATTGCGCTGTGGTCATTTTTAACTGCCCCAGTTTGTGATTTCCCGGTGCGTAGCGATCCAGTGATATCAGGTTTTGTACGGTACCCTTACCAAACGATGTTTCGCCGATAATAATACCACGATCATAATCCTGTATCGCCCCGGCAAAAATTTCAGAAGCGGAGGCGCTGCCATGGTCAACCAATACTGCCAACGGCCCTTTGTACAGGATTGAAGCATCAGGATCATTATCGACCTGAATATTACCGCGGGCATCACGAATCTGTACCACAGGGCCGGTCGGGATAAACAAGCCGGTGAGACTGGTGACTTCAGATAATGAACCGCCGCTATTGCCGCGCAGGTCGATGATCAGACCATCGATAGCCTCCCGTTCCAGTTCGCGAATCAAGCGACTGACATCACGAGTGGTGCTGCGATAATTCTTTTCACCTCGGGCCTTGGCTGCAAAGTCCAGATAAAATGTTGGTAGGGTGATGACGCCGAAGCGTTTTGACTCACTAGATGAGTCGGATACGGTGATAAGTGATTTCTGAGCGGCCTGTTCTTCGAGTTTGATCCGGTCACGGGTAATGGCAATTGTTTTTGATTTGCCGCCAAGACCGGTTTCTGCCGGCAGAATTTCAAGGCGAACTACTGTATTTCGAGGGCCGCGAATCTTATCGACGACATCGTCGAGCCGCCAGCCAATGATGTCAGTTATGCTGCCCTGGGGCCCCTGGCCGACGCCGATAATCCGGTCGCCGGGGTGTAATTCATTGCCCAGATCGGCGGCACCGCCTTTGACAATACGACGAACTACCGTGTAATCCTTGTCCGCCGCCAGCACCGCGCCGATACCTTCCAGCGACAGGCTCATGCGAATTCGAAAATTTTCCGAAGAGCGGGGCGAAAGAAAACCGGTATGAGGCTCCAATGATTGGGTGTAACTGTTGATAAAAAGTTGAAAAACATCATCCCGGGTCAATTGAAAGGTGCGTCGCTGCAGGCGCTGATAGCGTTTCTTTAGGGTTTCAGTGATGGATTTCTTTTTCTTATCAGCCAGTTTCAGGGCGATGATATCGTTGATAACCCGTTTTCTCCAGATCCTGTCCAGTGCCACAGCGTCATTTGGCCAAGCAGCTTTGCTACGGTCCAGTAGTAGGGTGTCAGTGCCATCCATGGGCAGGTTTTGTTGCAGGAGGGACAAGGCATAGGTCACACGTTGCTTGACGCGTTTTCGGAATTTTTTGAAAATTTTAAACGGAGGATTGAGTTGGCCGCGTTTCAACGCATCGTCAAGACTATTTCGGTAGCGGGCAAAGGAACGAATGTCAGCCGCAGAAAAGAAACTGCGTGATGGATCCAGCGCACCGATGTACCGCTTAAGAATTTTTCCGGACATAGCATCATCGAGAGGAACTTTTCGGTAATGCCCCTGGCGTAAAAAATATACCACAAAATGTGCAGCCAGTGCCTCATCAGCAGAAGGGTACAGGTCTTTGGCATCGACCAATTTGATATTGGCTAAAGTTGCAGCCGTGGCAGTGACTGTGGTGATCAGAAGTAGCACGGTGAGCAACAGCTTGAGAGGGCGTAAGCCATATTTTATGCTTGCTGCTGCGGGGTGTAGACGGGTAAACAAATTCATGGTGTTTCTAATAAACCGTGTCGATGGAAAGAATGTGGCCCGATTATAGTCTAAAACTGTTGGCTTGCCGTATTTTCAGTGTTAAGGTTTGCTCAGTGATGAGCAGGTGCCGAGGCTTTGTCGGTGGCCTGCGTTGAGAAATTAAAAAACAGCAATGAACGAGGGTTATTTTATGCGACATCGATCACTTATCCTGGCAGTTAGCACTGCGGTATCTATGGGCTTTGCAGCTTCTGTGGCGGCAAAAACGCTGGTCTATTGTTCCGAGGGCAGTCCGGAAGGCTTCAATCCCTCCCTCTACACATCAGGCACCACGTTTGATGCGTCTTCACACACTATCTTTGACAGGCTGGTGCAGTTCAAGCGTGGCACCACCCAGATTGAGCCGGGACTGGCTTCCTCCTGGGAGGCTTCGGCTGATGGTCTCAGCTACACCTTCCATTTGCGTAAGGGCGTGAAATTTCAGACCACTAAAAATTTCACACCCAGTCGTGATTTTAATGCCGATGATGTGCTCTACAGTTTTAACCGGCAGTGGCTCAAAACCAACCCCGACTATAAGCTGTCCGGTGGTACTTATGAATATTTCAATGGCATGGACATGCCCAAGTTATTGAAGAGCATTAAAAAAGTCGATGACTATACCGTTAAATTTACCCTAAATACTCCGGAAGCACCTTTCCTGGCGGATATGGCCATGGATTTTGCTTCGATTATGTCCGCCGAATATGCAGCAAAGATGCGTGCCGCCGGGACGCCAAATAAAATAGATCAGGATCCGGTGGGTACCGGCCCATTTCAACTGACCAGCTATCAGAAAGATGCGATTATTCGTTACAAGGCAAATCCGGATTATTGGGCTGGTAAGGCCAGTATTGATAAGCTGGTATTCGCGATCACTCCGGATGCGGCAGTTCGCTACGCCAAACTCAAGGCTGGTGAATGCCAAGTCATGCCGTATCCCAATCCGGCGGATATCGCTTCCATCAAGAAAGATCCTAACATCACCCTGCTGCAGCAAGAAGGTCTGAATGTCGGTTATCTGGCATTCAATACCGAGAAAAAGCCGTTTACCGATGTCAGAGTTCGTCAGGCTTTGAATATGGCCACCAACAAACAGGCTATCATCGACGCGGTGTTCCAGGGTGCCGGCAAGATTGCCAAGAATCCGATTCCACCGACCATCTGGTCCTATAACGATGCCGTCAAGGACTATCCATATGACCCGGCCAAGGCCAAAGCCCTGCTCGCAGAGGCGGGATACCCGAATGGCTTTACAACGGACATCTGGGCCATGCCGGTACAACGCCCCTACAATCCCAATGCTCGGCGCATGGCTGAAATTATCCAGGCCGATTGGGCCAAGGTCGGGGTCAAGGCCAAGATCGTAACCTATGAATGGGGTGAATACCTGAAGCGCTCCAAGGCCGGCGAGCATCAGACGGTACTGTTGGGTTGGACCGGTGATAACGGTGATCCGGACAATTTCATGTATGTATTGTTAGGTTGTGCAGCAGCCAACAATGGCGCCAACCGTGCACGCTGGTGCTACAAGCCCTTTAATGACCTGTTGATACAGGCCAAGCGTACAACGGATATCGCCAAGCGCACCGAATTGTACAAAAAAGCCCAGGTGGTATTTAAGGAACAGGCCCCATGGATCACGATAGCCCATTCCATCGTCTATATGCCGATGAGCAATAAGGTGGTGGGTTACAAGATTGACCCCTTTGGTGGTCATGAGTTCTATGGCGTGGATCTGAAATAATCTACAGAAACCCACAATTTTCAGAAATCCACTGACACAAAAGTGGTCACCGGGAGAGCCTTCCTGGTGGCCATTTTTCTGCATAAAGTTTCCATCCCATGTTTAAATTTTTTCTGACCCGGGTCAGCCTGGTGATTCCGACCTTTATTGGGGTCACCCTGTTGAGTTTTGCGCTGATCCGTCTGGTGCCGGGGGACCCGATTGAACTATTGGTGGGTGAGCGCGGCATCGACCCTGCACGTCATGCCATGTTACGTGCTGATTTGGGCCTGGATAAACCACTATTGACCCAGTACGGTATCTACATCACCAATGTCCTGCACGGTGATCTGGGACGATCGATTGTGACCAAGGAGCCGGTTATCAAAGAGTTCTTTACCCTGTTTCCGGCTACCGTCGAGCTGTCATTATTCGCAATCTTTTTTGCTGTTCTGATCGGTATGCCAATGGGTGTGCTGGCGGCGGTCAAACGGGGTTCGATATTCGATTATTCAACCATGGGTATCTCACTTGCCGGCTATTCCATGCCCATCTTCTGGTGGGCACTGCTGCTGATGTTGTATTTTTCGGTCTACCTGGGTTGGACCCCGGTATCGGGTCGAATTTCGGTAATGTTTGATGTTGAACCGGTGACCGGTTTTATGCTCATTGATAGTTTGTTGTCCGATGATCGGGGTGCCTTCACCTCTGCGGTCAGTCACCTGATATTGCCGGCATTGGCACTGGGCACCATCCCCCTGGCCGTAATCGCCAGAATGACCCGATCCTCGATGCTGGAGGTGTTGAGCGAAGACTATATTCGCACTGCACGGGCCAAAGGCTTGAGTCCCTTGCGTGTGATTGGCCTGCATGGTTTGCGTAATGCCCTGATCCCGGTCGTGACCGTGATCGGTCTACAGGTGGGTGTATTATTTGCAGGTGCGATCCTGACCGAAACCATTTTTGCCTGGCCCGGAGTGGGTAAGTGGTTGGTGGAATCGGTGCGACGACGTGATTACCCGGTACTGCAAGGCGGGGTGTTGTTGATTGCTACCGTGGTGATGACCATCAACCTGCTGGTCGATATGCTCTATGGTCTGATCAATCCGCGGATTCGACGCAAATGACCATGCCGGTATCTGACCTGTCGCTGGCCAATCAACAGCAGCAGCAACAGCCACCACACCCATTGCTGGTGTTCTGGCGTTCCTTTGCCAGTAACCGCGGTGCCTTGATCGGACTGGTGGTCATTATTTTATTGGTGGCCATGGCGGTACTGGCGGGCTGGATCTCTCCACATCCACCGGATGAACAATACCGTGATGCCTTGCTGGTACCACCATCCTGGGCCGATGGGGGTTCGACCCGGTTTTTGCTGGGCACCGACGATATCGGCCGTGATATTCTGGCCCGGATTATGTATGGCGCCCGGTTGAGCCTCTCGGTTGGTTTTATGGTGGTTATTGTGGCCCTGCTTAGTGGGATTGTGTTGGGTCTGGTCGCCGGTTTTTTTCGCGGCATCAGTGAAATCATCATCATGCGCATCATGGACATCATGTTGACGCTGCCAAGCCTGTTGATGGCCATCGTTATCGTGGCGATCCTCGGGCCTAGTCTGGTCAATGCCGCAATGGCTGTTGTGATCGTGCAACTGCCGCATTTTGTACGCCTGACCCGAGCTCAGGTGATCAACGAAACCACCCGCGATTATGTGACGGCGGCCCGGGTCAGTGGTGCCGGCACCTTGCGATTGATGTTCGTGACCGTTTTGCCCAATTGTATGGCGCCGTTAATTGTGCAGGGCACGTTGGGTTTTTCCAACGCAGTACTGGACCTGGCCGCCCTGGGTTTTCTTGGCATGGGTGCGCAACCACCTACACCGGAGTGGGGGACCATGTTATCCAATGCCCTGCAGTTTATTCAACGGGCCTGGTGGGTGGTTACTTTTCCCGGTTTGGCCATTTTGCTGGTGGTACTGGCCTTTAATCTCATGGGTGATGGTCTGCGTGATGCCCTCGACCCCAAGCTGAAGCTTTAATAATGGCCTTGCTGGAGATTGAGCATTTAAGTGTCCGCTTTGGTGATTTTCAAGCGGTCGATCAGGTCAGTCTCAAGCTTGACTCTGGTGAAGTACTGGGCGTAGTGGGTGAATCCGGCTCCGGTAAAAGCGTCTCTATGCTTGCAGTCATGGGACTGATTCCTTTTCCGGGTGTAGTCAGTGCCCGGCAGCTTAATTTCGATTCCCAGGATATGTTGCAACTGTCCGACAAGGCACGGCGTAAAATGACCGGTAAAGAAGTGGCCATGATCTTTCAGGAGCCCATGACCAGTCTTAATCCCTGTTTTACGGTCGGTTTTCAGATTATGGAGGCATTGAAGGTGCATGAACCGGGGGATCGCAAGCAACGCATCGAACGTTGCATCGACCTGTTCGAGCAAGTCGGGATTCCCTCACCCAAGTCGCGACTGTCATCGTTTCCACATCAGATGTCGGGTGGTATGAATCAACGGGTAATGATTGCGATGGCGATCGCCTGTAATCCTCGGTTGCTGATTGCCGACGAGCCAACTACTGCGCTTGATGTCACTATCCAGGCGCAGATTCTCGATCTGTTGCTGGAATTGCAGCAGCAGACCAAAATGGGCCTGCTATTGATCACTCATGATATGGGGGTGATTGCAGAAACCGCGCAACGGGTCATCGTAATGTATGCCGGACAGGTCGTCGAGGAACAGGGAGTCAATCAGCTGTTCACCCTGCCATCACATCCCTACACGCGTGCTTTGTTGGATGCTTTGCCCGAGCGCAGTCGAGGTTGTCGACGCTTGCCTACCATAGCTGGGGTGGTGCCTGGCCCCTTTGATCGTCCACGGGGCTGCCTGTTTAGCCCACGTTGCCAGTTTGCACAAGATCTGTGCTATCAGAAAATCCCACCGTTGCTAACCACCGGTCAGGCTAGAGTACGTTGCCATTTTCCGTTACAGGGAGCAACGAAGTGACCGTCTCTGTCGTCCAGGCTGAGAATCTGGCACGGTATTACAAGGTGCGTGGCGGTTTGTTGACTGCACCTCGCACACTAAAAGCACTTGATGGTGCCAGTTTCACTGTCGAAGCGGGTCAAACCCTGGCGGTGGTTGGTGAGTCCGGCTGTGGCAAGTCGACGCTGGCACGACTGATTACCATGATTGAGCCACCGACGTCGGGTTCTTTGCGTATTACCGGGACGGATATTATCGGTGCCGGGAAATCACAGTTGCAGCAGCTGCGTTCTACGGTGCAAATTGTTTTTCAGGACCCTTATGGCTCCCTTAATCCCCGTCAGCAGGTTGGCAGTATTCTGGAAGAGCCACTGCAGATTAATACTGACCTATCGGCCAGCGAACGTCGTGATAAAGCGCTCTCCATGCTACAACGAGTTGGCTTGCGGGCTGAATATTATGGCCGTTATCCACATATGTTCTCCGGTGGGCAACGTCAGCGCATTGCCATCGCCCGGGCGCTGATGCTGCAACCGAAGGTGGTGGTGGCGGATGAGCCGGTATCGGCACTGGATGTCTCCATTCAGGCCCAGATCCTGAATTTGATGATGGATTTGCAGGATGAATTCAATCTGGCGTATCTTTTCATCTCCCATGGCCTTAGCGTAGTCGAACATATCGCTGATGAAGTCATGGTAATGTATTTGGGGCGTACCGTCGAACAGGGGTTAAGTGAGGTGATATTCTCCAGGCCGGTACATCCCTACACGCAGGCCCTGTTGGCCAGTACCCCCTTTGTTGATCCAGCCCGGCGTGCCAAACGCGTGGTCTTAAGCGGTGAGATTCCTTCACCACTCGACCCTCCCTCCGGTTGTACATTTCACGGGCGCTGTGCACATGCCCAAAAGCTCTGCCAACAACAAGTCCCGGAATCACGATTATTCGATGGCCGCCAGGTGGCCTGCCATTTTGCAGAAGCCAGTGCAGTGGTACATCGGGCAGCCTGCTAGGTCAGAAATCCCCAAATACCAGAACCAGTTCAAAATTTCCGTAGTAGCCGGTACAGTTGGATGAGGTATTGACATTGTGGCGCCCCAGATCCGGAGTGAGTCTGAATCCGAAATGTGCGCCACCATCGGTTAGCCAACGTCTCACAATTCGGCTGACGTCCGCTGCATATCGACCCCCGGTTCCGAGATTTGAACGGACTGTGGTTGCTACGGGAGAAGCCCGGTACGTAAATACGGTTCCCAGACGCTGCCAGGCATTGTTTGCTGCTGAAACACGAACCTGTGGTTGTCTGCAAGTGTTCCGAACGGGAGGAAAGCCTAGCGGCTGAAAATATAGAACGGCAGAACTCAGCATAGTACCGATCGTACGATAGCGATCAACCGGAAAATCGACAAAGCCATGTGCTGCAAACATCCAGGTACTATCACAAAATACCCCATCATCGTATTCGATCCGATAACCGACAAGAACCACCTGGTTGCGGGGTGAAGCACGCAGCTGAGTCGGCCAGGTATGACCGCCTACGGCATCAGGACAGACACCGCGGCGGTCCTGCAATCCGGTGAACTTGCCGGTCGCCACAGAGGATGATGTGAGACTGACCTGGCCTATTCTGCGTGCGCCAGGCATTGTCCTGTCTAGGATATTATTGGTTTCGTTGCTCTCTACTTCACGGTTGTCCGGGTCGACAACCCATCCGGCAATGTTCCCGGACACATGTTCAATCCGGCCGGGGATCTGAATGGTTTGTGTTAAGGTTTGCCCGACGCGTATCTCTGGAAAAATGAGCCACCTGGCATATCGCCTAAGACCATCAATTGTCGAGAGACCAAAACGGCTGCTCACATTGCGCGCTGTTACCACTCCGTGATTCGTGATCGATACTTCAATGGTTCCGCCAAAACCGGCAACACCGGTTTCTACCCGGTTGATGCCCGCCACCAGGTCGGAGAGACTGGGACCGGGGCGATTTGGCTGGCTCCAGTCCAGGTCGATGTTATAGGTTCGATATGCATAGCGACGTGTGGTGTGGGGGGGTGGATAGGCGGCATCCAGTCGTGCGATAGCTTGTGAATAAACGAAGCTGACAGGTGCTCCGTCGGGTCGTCGACAGTGAAAATAAGCAATACGCTCACCAAATTCGGCGGTGATGAATGAATAACCTTCCGGGCCATTGGTACAATCGATCTTGAGGTCATGACGAGGATCTGCGTCGCGATTGCGTAACAGTAACTTCACGACGATTGCATCGAATGTCCGTTTGAGATAGTGCAGGGAAAAAATTGCCCAGCCCGGGCCGCTATTGACTACATTGAGTCCGAGGATGCCCAAAGAATTTGTATGCAAATTGCCGATGATCATGGTTTTATTATTGTTTTGGTAATTTGATTCGCGATAGTCGGGACGGTCGGCATCAACTATCAGTGCCACGCGATCCGGGTCATCTGGCCGATGTGGTCCGGGATTGATTTGTAGCAGAACTGCCCATGATCGGGAGCTGAAATTGTTTACATTGGTAGTGATCATGTCACCAATACCAAGCAGGCCCATCTCACGTATACGCCCCTCACCCTGAAAGATGAATACGTTGCGGTCATCACCCTCAAGTGTGGCCAGTGTCTCTGAAGAAGTTATACTGAGAAACTGAGCCAGATTGATGATAGTAATTTTCCACGCAAAGGCCTGTAACGGTGGATTCATTATCCCGGGTCTTGTAGCACCGACCCAGAAAAACAGGCGGCGATCGGACACCTTTCTGATCTCCCGGATCGTCAGGTCAGTGCGAGCGGTAGGTTGAGCCGGAATACTCATACTCCCTGGCGGTATTGGCCGGGGTAGAAGATGACGGCCCGCCACAGTTGCGGAGGAAAAGCCAAACCGCATACTGATGATATTGGTTTTTATTCCCGTCAACGTTCCACTTTGAATTACACAACCCCAAAGATAGTAGGTGCGTGGTCTGCCATAGGCACCAAGATTGAGCGTAGTTTCATCTTCCCGGGATTTTACTCCGGCATCTGGTGATAGTGAGAGAGCCTCCAGTTCTGTACGATGAGTATCCAGCGGGCCTGCAGGACAGACATAGCGGTTATTTTCGCTAATCACAAGAAACATCTGGTCACCGGCCGCTTCTGGAATCACCCAGCTAAGCTCAGCTGTTCCGGTTATTGGAATAGATACCGGCCCCAGTATTCGGCGGTTCAATACCAGCAAAGGGATTCCACCATCCAGAGTGCGCAGACCTTCTGGCAGAGTCTGCAGGAATTGACGTACGGGCTGTAGTGGTGGTTTGGTACCACCACGAAATGGGGGTTGCAGACCTGCCTGGATCGGAGCCTTGGGACGTTTGTTTCCGAAGATGTTGGAGCGTTTTGTGCTTGGGGTTGGCGATTTGCCAAGTCTTTGTCGCAGGCAGAAGCGGTTATTGTTCTCATTGCTTTCAGGTATTCTGGTACGGGTATCCAGTCGAACACACCAGCGATAGTCTCCGGGTAAAAGTATCTTTGGCAGTCGCATCGAGGCGAAGACAGCATGCCTGTCGCCGGGCGCGGGTACGGTATTGCTTTGCAAGGTCTGACGGACCAATGCTTTACGACTGAATAGGACCGCTGTCTTGGTATTCAAATGTTTTTGTTGGATTGACGAAAGTGTTATCTCGATCGCGAACCGACTGCTGTTTCTGCCTTTGCCGAGGTTGCGATATTCGATCCTGATGCCTTGTTGTTGATTGCCTATCGTTCCTGTCGGTGGCAGGAGTGCCAGTGTGCCAGCCAGGTCGGGCAGTTGCTGATCAGCCATATTTCGAACCCTATTGGTCTTTGCGGTGTGGTTCTTTTGAAGACAAGTGTTGACCCACCGGCTGGTGAGTGTCTGTTGCCCTGCTGTACAGCGGATGCGGTAGGAAGATTTGGCTTGGGGCGTGGTTTTGACCTGAAACCGTAGTGTGGAAATCGTTTGTGAAAACAAGCGCAGGGCCAATGCAGGCTCCGTGGTGCAGGAAACAGTGTTGGTGCTGAAATTTTGTCCAGTGACACGAATTTGGCTGTTTTTGGCCAAACATTTCGGCATCCAGAGCTGATTAATATGTGCGGCTGGTGGATTGGCAGCAGGCTTGTTGAAAGACGTTTGGGGTGATGCAGGCAGGTTGCTCGTGTTTGCACAATACTGGCTAAATTGTGCCTTGTAGCGTGCCTTGTATTTTGTCCCGGCCACACGATATTGTTTGCAAAAGGCCCGTATCTGGGACGCTGTTGGAGAAGTTGGCCCTTGAAGATGTGTCTGAACTTGTGCTGTCACAGCCTGATTGGAGCTCAGACCGAGTGCCATCACAATCAAAAACAAAGTTACGATCGTTTTGTTGCGTATCATCATGACTCCCTCATCAAGTACTATTACACCGTACATTGACTTGGTCGTCAACCGACAGCTGCTGGTTCAGTTTCTTGTGCGGTACTGTGCTAAAGGTGCAAGTGACGATACAATTACGCGAACTGGATCATCAGGAGGCATTATGGATTGCAGGACTCATTTGACGGTGAGAAGAGAAAATTGCTGCACGAAGGACGCGACGGTGAATGACTCGCAGTTTTCGACCTGCTCAGGATGCCGGGGATATCAAGAAGATCAAGGCGGTCACGGGTGAGTTACAATTCGGCATCACCTGTGGAGCGATTTTATTGACAAGAAATTCATCATATACTTATACTTCGGACCATCATAAGCAATGTGAAAATTAACAGTGAGGAGACCATGGACGACATGTACTACAAGACTATCAAACAGATCGAAGAGGCAGGCGCGGACCCTGAGTATATTCAAGGTTGGGCAAGTGGTTATCTGGGGAATCCAAAGCGGGAAGAACAGCACGTGACCGCCGCCTATGCGGCAGGCTATGCTGATGGTGGCAACCACGTAACTACAGCCGCCAAAGAGTATCGATAGCCAATACCTCAGGCCAACAGACCGGGCCAACAGATGATGAGTGCTCGTCTCATCATGAAATAATCTATCATAAAGTGTTTCCATCGCTATTGATGCGGACAATTTTTTCCAAACACTGCCAGCATCCGATGTTGAGCGTTCTGGTGAGCTGGTCCCGAGCCTGTTGCTTGTTGGCCGGTGCTACTGCATCTTCGAGGTCGAATAGCAGCGCATCAGCTGCTTGGGTGCGGGACTTTTCAATTGCCCGGATCTTGTCGGCAGGAACGAACAGGGCTGACCGGCGTAGTCTGCAGGAAGGGTGCACCATGACCATGTTATTTATTTACAGTTTCTTAGTAACGAACATTGGTAATCATTCTACGGGCAGCCGCCGGGCGATCGATAAATGGATTGCGCACCCCTTCAAGTTTCCCTATTACCATATTACGTCGTTTCTCTTCACGATCTGGTGGATCCTGCTGATGCCACTTTAACAGTAGATTCATTTGTTTGCGGTATAAAGGCAGGCGGTAGGTATAGCTCATGTAAAAAATAGCTCGGGCGATATTGCCCCTGACTGCAGGTCGCGGTTCGGCAACACGTTTGTATTCATTGACTTCAAAATCGCAGCGTCGAAAGCGGCGTTTTTCTCCGGCAATCATCGCAAAGGGAAAGCTGCTACGGGCCTTGTTGATGTAGATCAGGGCAGGGTAGAGGTTATGTAAGTCACCTTCGATACGGTTGAACTGCCGATTTCGATTGCGGCACTGCTGGCGGTCACCACAGCGCAAGGCTTTGGTGACCCAGGACATGGGAAAGACGTGCTCAATGTTTAAGCCGCGATGGCGACGGCCCTTAAATTGTCGGCCACAATACAGGGATATTCCTCCCTTGTTGTAGAGCTGGTTCCAGAAAATCCCACGGGCTGTTTCGTAATCTGGAATTTTTTGTTGCCCTGCGGCCAGCGTTTGGGAGCTCATCGTTAACATCACCAAAGCGGCCAGAAAATAGTAGTAAGAGCCTCTTGAAAAACTCTGGGTGGATGATCTGCTTTGTGTCCGATGTTCGAAGGTTAATGCGCCCATTGCGAGGAGTGTATTGTACTTTCAGGGGTTCGATATTTTCGCTTGCACCACCCCGGCGGTTTGTGGCGTCTCAGGGTCTTGAGTGTCTGTCTCATTTTGCGTCGGGGCCGTGTTCACGGCAGCTGATGGTGTTGCAGGGGCGGTTATGGTATCTGATTCAACCTGTGGTGTTGCAGCATTCGAATTCTTGTCAGCCACTGCGGGATCGTCTGTGGGTGTTGCTGGTTTTTGTTCTGACTGCGGGCTGTCTGCAACCGCCGCTGCAGAGGCCACCTGTGTAGTTTCTTCAACCGTGGCTTGTTCTTGTTCGGGCAACAGATCTGTTGCATCGAACTGCAGTGCCGCGGTATCCGGAATTTCCGGGCACAATGCATTGGCACTTTCTGCCATATAGTTGTAAAGATTGCGATAATTGTGGCCCAGATCCTGAAACAGGCTGGCTGTTGTGGAAAAATGTTGCTGTACCTGATCCTTGTATTCCTGCAGCGAGGATTCCAGCTCGGCAATTCGAGCCCTGTCTTTGCGACTATCGCGCTTGTTGCCTGCTACCAGGTAGCCAAGCAGGATGCCTACCAGACAGGCGAGGACGAGGCTACCGATCAAAATGGGAGTCGTAATGGTCACGGTGCAATCGGGTCTCCAGAGTTTGGTGTAAAGGGACGGGCCGTATGTGGACAGCGAATGCCAGTGCTGGTATGAACGCAATAGCCCTGTGGATTTTTTATCAGATATTGTTGATGATAAGATTCGGCATAGAAGAATTCTCCGGCCGCCTTGATTTCGGTGGTAATGCCCGGATAGTTGGCATGCTCCAGTACCTTAGTATAGTCCTGCCGGCTTTGTATGGCGAGTTGCCGCTGTTGGTCATCGAAGGTATAAATCACCGAGCGGTATTGGCTGCCGATATCATTACCCTGGCGGTTGCCCTGGGTGGGATCGTGGTTTTCCCAAAATAAGGTCAATAGCTTGTGGAAGGATATATGGTCTGGGTCGAACACCACCAACACGACTTCAGCGTGTCCACTATCGCCCTGGCAAACTTGCGGATAGTCCGGTTGCGGTACAGTTCCTCCACTGTAACCGACTGCGGTAACGTAGATACCAGGGCGTGACCAGAAAATTTTTTCCGCTCCCCAGAAACAGCCCATGCCGAATATTGCCTGTTGCATAGGTTCGGGGAATGGGGGTTTAATGGATACGCCTCTTACCAGGTGTGGCTCAAACGTTTCGGGTTTTACGGTGTCCACGGTGTGACTCAGTGCGGTTGTTGAATTTTGTTCAAATGTTTGATGATATCCCGTGATTCGGGAATCCATTGTTCTCTGCCGTCGGCGGTAACTTCCAGTAACACCGGGACGGTTTGACGCCCACAGGCTTTGACCAGTTGCTGGCGATAATCGTTCGACTCCCAAATATCACGCAGCTCGACATCAATGCCGAGTTTGTTGATTACCCGTTTCACTCGCCAGCAGAACAGACAGCCATCGTAGTGGTAGAGGTAAAGTTTTTTACTGGTGGCCGCTGCAGGTGTGGCAGAGATTTCCTGGTTGTTCTGATTCACGTGATCTCGCAGATTGAGGTGGTGGGTGATCCTGCTTTGCAGACCTGACTGTTTGGAAACAAATCGCTGTGATGGTATCACGCTCGGGCCTTGCAGGTACAATAGCCGACAGATCTTATCGTGACAATACCTGTACGACACCGATACCCTGGTTGTGTTTTGTGTTGGAGGGTGAGTGCTTTGCTGTGGTCATGGGTGTGGATTGATATCCTTCGGGTTGATGGTAATTTGCGAGTTGATCGTAATTTGATTATAGGAGGGCAGGCACTGTAATGGAAAAGCTGAGTGATCGGGAACTGCGTTCGCGGGTAAAACTCCTGGGTGGATTGCTTGGAGAAGTGCTCGAAGAACAAGAAGGACCGGACGTGTTGGCGGCGGTAGAGAAACTGCGTCGTGGTTTTATCAATCTGCGTAAACACGAAAATCCACAAAGTCGCAAACGTCTGATGCGTTTTATCGAGCGCCAGGATCCCACCACATTGACCCATATTTTGCGAGCCTTCAATACCTATTTCAGCCTTGTCAATCTGGCCGAGGAAACCTTTAACCATCGCCAACGTCGTTTGCAGGCCATTAGTGGAGAGCCCTTGTGGGTGGGCTCGTTCGATGAATGTATCCGTACATTCCAGCAACAAGGGGTTACTGCGGAGCAGCTGCAGGAGCTTCTCAATCAATTGGAGTTTTATCCGGTTTTTACCGCCCATCCCACTGAGGCCAAGCGTCGTACCGTGTTGCAAATTTTTCGGCGTATGTTTCTGACCTGCAATGCACTGGATAATCCGCAATATCAGAGCGCATCCCGTGAAGAGTTGATTGCTGATCTTAAGGCACAAATTCAGTCATTGTGGAAAACCAACGAAGTACGGGCCTTGAAACCGACTCCGGATCAGGAAATCAAGACAGGTCTGTATTATTTTCGATCCTCAATTTTTCATGCCCTGCCACGTTTGTATAGGAATTTGGAACGTACCCTCAGTGAGGTCTATGGTGCAGAAAGCGAGGATCTTGAAGTGCCGAATATGGTGCGATTCGGCTCCTGGATCGGTGGTGACCGTGATGGCAATCCCTATATTACCCCCGCGGTCACACGCCAGGCGTCACGCTTGCAGGCCCGGGAGATTTTGCGTGAATACTTGCGACGGGTTGAAGCCTTAATTCAGGTTTTGACCCATTCCAGTCAGCTGGTCGAGGTTTCTGAAGAATTTCGTGGCAGTCTTGAACGGCAGCGGGTATTGGCACGATATGTATTTCGTGATGAGCCGGATGCTTTCCACCAGGAGCCGTACCGGCGAAAATTGGCGATGATGGCCTATCGTTTGCGTTGCAGCTTGCGCAAAATGGAGCAGCGCCTCGCTGGATATCTTGATGGGGAAGTCGATTTTGCTTATCCACAATCGCGAGTCTTTCTTGACGATCTGCAGTTGATTTATCAATCCTTATGTAGCCATGGCGATGTTGCCATGGCCCGCGGTGAGCTGCTGGACTTGATTCGCCTGGTGCGTTGCTTCGGTTTTCATCTGGCACGGCTTGATGTTCGGGAAGAATCGAGTCGGCATTCTCAGGTTGTGGCCGAGATTTTGCAGTTAAGTCGCCGGCAGTCCGATTATCTGGCACTGGATGAAGCGTCCCGTATTACTGCGCTGCAGCAGCAGTTGGAGCGAGGGCAGGCGCTCAATTTCGATGAACGGCAGCTACGTCCGAATAGTGCCCGGGTTCTGGAAGTATTTCATGTCATTCGCGAAATCCGCGAGGAAATCAGCCCACGCGCCATCGGTAGTTACGTGGTTTCCATGACACACCAGGCCAGTCATGTGCTCGAAGTGTTGTTTCTGGGTCTGCAAACGAGTCTGGTGGGCCGAACTACGCAGGGTCGGCGGTACTGTCATTTGCTGGTCTCACCGTTGTTTGAGACCATCGAGGATCTTGGTCGGATTCAGGATGTGCTCGGCGCGCTGTTCGCCAATACCCTGTATCAGGAGTATCTTACAGCCGGTGGTAATCTTCAGGAAGTGATGCTGGGGTATTCGGATTCGTGCAAGGACGGGGGGATTCTCGCTTCTTCCTGGGGCTTGTATCAGGCCCAGCAGCAGGTGAAAACACTCGCGGACCATCATGGACTGCAGATCCGGCTGTTTCACGGCCGTGGTGGCACAGTGGGTCGTGGCGGTGGCCCAACTCATGAAGCCATTCTGTCACAGCCACAAGGGACGGTCGGTGGCAGGATAAAATTTACTGAGCAGGGTGAGGTACTTTCTTTTCGTTACCAGCACCCGGAAACCGCAATCTACGAACTGACGATGGGTTGTACCGGCCTGATGAAGGCCAGTCGAAGTTTGTTGATGTCAGTGCAGGATGCGGGAGAGCCCTATGGCGATTGTATGCACGCAATGGCAAGGCAAGCCGAAACCCACTACCGGGCTTTGACCGATACGGCGCCAGGGCTGATCGACTATTTTTATGAATCTACTCCGGTTGCTGAAATCTCTTTGCTGAATATCGGTTCCAGACCTTCCCATCGGCATAAGCAGGATCGTTCTAAATCCTCGGTTCGAGCGATTTCCTGGGTTTTCGGCTGGGCGCAGTCGCGGCAGACCTTCCCCGGCTGGTATGGCCTGGGCACAGCATTGGCTGAATTTTGCAACAGCCAGCCCGAAGGGATACAAATCTTGCGGCAAATGTATGCCAGCTGGCCCTATTTTCGTGCCCTTTTAAGCAATTCCCAGATGGCGTTAACGAAAAGCCAGATGGATATCGCCCGCGAATATGCCGGGCTTTGCAAACAACCTGCCACTGCAGAGCAAATTTACCCAAAAATTCTTGCCGAATACCGCCTGGCTTGCAGCATGATTCTAAAAATCGCCAGGATTGGTTCGCTACTGGATGAAAACCCCAGTCTCAAGTTGTCACTGTCACGACGTGACCCCTATCTCGACCCCATCAACCACATACAGGTGCATCTGCTACGTTGCAGTCGTGCGGCCAAGAGTGCCGAGCAGCATGACCAATGGCTGATCCCACTACTACGCAGCATTAATGCCATTGCAACCGGGATGCGCAATACCGGCTGACTCTGCATGGATGATTCCGGTTTCTGTGATTCCGGTTTCTGTGGAGAAACCGTATCGCATCCAGTATACTGTCTGCAGACAAACGGGGGCGTAGAGGCTATGAAGTTAGAACACTATCGTTGCAGCATTGCGGTGCTGATTGTAGTGGGATTCTTGAGCCTGACAGTGGCCCGGAGTGCACAAGCCGGCACTGCTTTTACCTTTGGTTATGGCAATAAATCCTGTAAGTTTTTTCTGCAGGCTGAGCGGCGGGGTGCGATGGATCAGGATTATCTGCTTATGGTCAGTTGGATCCAGGGCTATATGTCCAGTTACAGTATGGTGGATAGTCTCACCGAGAAGCGCCCGGTGGATATTTTGAATAACATCTCTATCAACAGTGTGATCGGTTGGGTTCACGATACCTGTGCCTCCGATTCGCGGATTTATGTCGGTAATGCCATGGCCAGTCTGATTCTAAAATTACTTAAGGCCGAGCGCGTGAAGGGTGGTTAGGATTGGGAAATTCACGGTGCTGTGCGCACTGACATGATGCGACAAAAAATTCTGGCGTTGCGCCAGCGCCCGGAAGTCATGCTGATGTGCCTGGCTGCGGCGATCCCCTTCAGCTTTGCAACCTGGCAGGCCTTGCTGAACAATTTTGCTATTGAACGGGCCGCTTTTACCGGTGCCGATATGGGGCTGCTGCAAGGCATTCGTGAAATCCCTGGATTACTGGCTTTTGCAGTCGTCTTGTTGTTGTTACTGGTGCGGGAACAGCGGCTTTTTTACTGGATGGTCGTATTGATGGCAGCCGGTACCGCTGTTACCGGCTTCTTTCCGTCCGTGTTGGGTCTTTACCTTACCACGGTGCTGATGTCGCTGGGGTTCCATTATCAAGAGACGCTGCAGTCCTCGTTGTCTCTGCAATGGTTGCCGAAAAATAATGCACCGGAGATCCTGGGACGCATTATTTCCACCCGTTCATTTGCGGCTATTCTCAGTTTTGCGATGGTTTGGCTCTTATCTGAAAAACTGGCGCTGGAGTATCACTGGATTTACCTGGCCGGTGCGGGTATTAGCCTGCTTATTGTGTTGGGTACAGCCGCCTTTTTTCCGCACTTTCAAGCCCATATCGTACAGAATAAGAAATTGATTGTACGGCGTCGTTATTGGCTTTATTACGCATTAACGTTCATGGCAGGTGCGCGACGGCAGATTTTTGTGGTGTTTGCCGGGTTCTTGATGGTGGAAAAATTTGGTCTCAGTGTTGGGACGATATCGCTGCTGTTTTTACTCAATGCCACCCTGAATATTTTTTTGGCGCCGAAGATTGGCAGGATGATTGTCCGTTGGGGTGAACGTCGCGCCTTGATTTGTGAATATATCGGCCTGATCATCGTGTTCTATGCTTATGCGGTGGTTGAAACTGCCTGGCTGGCAATGATTCTGTATGTACTGGATCACCTGTTTTTTGCCATGGCCATCAGCATCAAAACCTATTTTCAGAAAATCGCCGATCCAGCGGATATCGCCTCAACAGCGGGGGTGGCCTTCTCGATAAATCATATCGCAGCTGTGATTTTACCCGTACTCCTCGGCGTGGTCTGGATGATCTCTCCGGCAGCGGTCTTTTTTACCGGTACGGGTATTGCGGTCATATCTTTGCTTCTGGCGTTCAATATCCCAACACAGCCGATGCCCGGACAGGAAGTAGTGTTTGGTCGGCGTATTGCTGGTGCTGTTAGTACGGCCAAAGCGTGAACATATCCTTCAGAATGTTCTCCTAAGCAAGCCACTTGCTCGATGAAATCGCTCATCCTGCCGGGATTGATACTGGTTCTGATCATCGTCGGCACTGTCTATGCTCTGTTTGATGTGGGTTTTTCGGTGCAGGCGCTGGAGACCACAATTTTGGAACTGCGTGGTTGGGGTGTAGCCGGTTCTATTGGCCTAATGGTGTTGCACACCTTTGTACCATTTCCTGCCGAGTTTTTGACCATTGCCAATGGCATGGTTTATGGCCCGGTCTGGGGTGCGGTCATTTCCTGGGTTGGTGCTATGCTTGGTGCTGCCCTGGCCTTTGCTCTGGTGCGTTGGTTAGGGCGGCCTTTTGCCGAGAAAATGATCGCCCGCAAGGATTGGCATAAGTTCGATGCCTGGATATCGGAGCAGGGTTTCAGCTTTGTATTAATCAGTCGTTTCGTGCCGATCATTGCTTTTAATCTGGTCAACTATCTGGCTGGTCTCACCGCCATCAGTTGGGGCAAATTTTTGTTGGCTACCGGTATTGGTATATTGCCGGTGCTGATTATTCTGGTCCTGTTCGGTTACCATATCGAACACATCACCTGGCCACTGTGGGTGTTGTTTGCGATTGCAGCCGTGCTGATGTGGTTTGTATTTCGCGGCCGTCTGCAGCAGTTTCGACCACCCGATGATGGTACTACAATACCACCTGGGAACCCAAAAAATATTGACAGGCAGGACCGATCGAAGTAGCGTGCTGATCATCAATCTGTGTCTGTACAGCGCCAATGCGTGCGCCCTTTGAATACTTTCAAAAAGGTCTGAAATTATGCGCAACCAAGCCCCCGGCAACGCCTCTTTTCCCAGTAATGCTTTTTTGATCGAGCGTCGCAAGCAACACTTCCTGCCAACCGCCCATCTCTACCATGAACAACCCCTGCACCTGGTCAAAGCCCGTGGTGTGCATGTGTGGGATGAAGCGGGCAACCGCTACCTGGATGCAATTGGAGGCATTATCTGTATCTCCGTTGGCCATAATCATCCCCGGATCAAACAGAAAATCATTGAGATGATTGAATCTGACCAGATCCAGCATACGACTCTGCTGTATTTGAGTCGGTTTTCGGTTGAGTTGGCCGAGGCGCTGCTGGCCGAAGCCCCGGAGGGCATTGATCGTGCTTCATTCACTAATTCCGGATCCGAGGCTAACGAGTTGGCATTCATGACGGCCCGGCATGCCACCGGCGAATCGATTGTTGTTAATTTGCGTCACGGCTACCACGGCGGCACCTCAGGTACTCTGGCACAATGTGGCCATCACAACTGGCGATTTCGAGCCCAGCCAAGTGCTGCTACGGCCAGCGCATTGGAACCTTATTGCTACCGATGTCCATTCAAGCAAAAGCCGGAAAGCTGTGAGCTGGAATGTGCGAAGAATGTAGAGACCACCATTCAAACCAGTACCCACGGGCGTATTGCCGCCATGATTGTGGAGCCGGTAATGGGAGTGGGTGGTTTTATTACACCACCAGCAGATTATTTTGCTGAAGTCACCCGGATTGTGCATAACTATGGTGGCAAGTACATCAGTGATGAAGTGCAGACCGGAGCAGGCCGCTGTGGCGGAAGTTATCTGTTAACCCGCGAACTCGGTATCGATGCCGACATGATTACCATGGCCAAGGGCCTGGGTAATGGTGCGGCCATTGGTGCCGCGTTGATGAAAACTGCGGATACTGAATCTCTGGCTGGTAAATTGTATTTTAATACTTTTGGTGGTGATCCCTATCAGACCATGCAAGCCAGGCTGGCACTTGAAATCATTAAGGAAGAAAATCTGATCGCCAATGCCCGGGATATGGGTCAGCGGGTAGTAGACGGGCTCAAGCAGATGCAAACGCACCACGCATTGATTGGTGATGTTCGCGGTCGCGGGCTGCTGCTGGGTATGGAACTGGTCGAAGACAAGAACACCAAGGTCCACGCAGTCAAGGAAACGGTGGCGTTAATGGATCGTTGCAAGGAAAAAGGCCTACTACTGGGTCATGGTGGCCTGTACGGGAATGTTCTGCGGATTGCTCCACCGCTGTCGATTTCAGCCGAACAGGTGGATCAGATGCTCGATATTATTGACCGTTCCCTGTTTGATGTTGGGGGTTAGGTTTGGGAGGCAAACCGATCAGGCCCGCCGAGGATGGTTTCGCCTTCGTCGAGCAGGAAATCCTTGAATACCGCTGCAGAACGGCTCAGGCGTTTGCCGGCTCGATGAACGATATGCCATTTGCGGATGATGGGCATATCGATGACATCGAGAATAGTCAAGTAATTCAGCTGTAGTTCCATCGCCAGAGTATCGTGTGACAACAGGCCGAGTCCCAAGCCGGCAGCGACGCTTTGCTTGATCGCTTCGTTGCTATCGGCCACCATGCCGGTTTTCATGCGAATGCCCTGTTCATGGAAGAAGCGTTCCATGGCAATACGGGTTCCCGAGCCTTGTTCCCTGACCAGAAATATCTCATCTTTAAGTCGCTGCAATGGCACCCGTGACTGAGCGGCTAGTTCATGGTCGGAGTTGGCTACGATAACCAGAGGATTGAGGGCGAATACGCCTGCTTCGAGATCCCTGTCTTCCGGTGGTTGGCCCATGATCACCAGGTCCACATCATTATCATCCAGCGCTTCCAGCAGATTCTTGCGATTGGTGACATTCAAGGCAATACTGATCTGCGGCAGTCGTTGTTTGAATACTGCAAGTATGGCGGGAAGAAAATAATTTGCTGTCGACGCGACGGTTAAGTGCAGTTTGCCGGCTTTGAGGTTTTTGAGATTATCGAGTACGGTTTCCAACTCATTGAGCAGGTGGGTGATTCGTTTGCAGGTGGCCTTGACTTCTCGCCCACTCTCGGTGAGGTAAGTCCGCTTGCCCACCCGATCCAACAGCATGACCTCTAGATTCTGCTCCAGTTGCTTGATTTGCATCGACACGGCCGGTTGGCTTAGAAACAGCTCTTCTGCCGCCTGGGTGAAACTTAAGTTCCGGGCCACGGACTCAAATACGGTGAGTTGACGCAGGGTAACATGCATGGCAGATATTCCATAAGTTAAAACTTATGGATAGTATATCATATCATAATTGTTCCAACAGTCTTCGTGGTAGTCACTCTCCTTCGTTTACTTATCTGCCCACCACTACATGTGGTGGTTAACCAATACCGGTTGGAATCTGAGTTTTGTGAATCTACCCACATAATTACGGAAGGAGACAATAGCTTTCTTATTGAAACATGGCTCATGGTTTGCTTTTTTTGACTATTTTTTGTAGCAGCGATAAATGCAAGGATCGGCTGCGATCGCCTGTCCTGCAGATGGCTGCCCCGATGTGGACAGCGGAAAAGCTTTTATTGACAATTACCTACAGATCACAAACAATGGCCTGCAAGGTCACGACAGAACCCGGGAGGCACTTCGACATGGGATGACCAAGTCGTACTTTGAGCAACGAAAGTCGCTGATCAACAAGGCAATACGCCAGGGATTGGGCGTCAATGCGTCCCCTTACGAAATTATCCGCACCGGATCCCCCGGTCATTACCGGTTTGGCTTGTTCCAGCTCAAGGCGGCGCAGATTGTCTTCGCATGATCCCATGGCACTTGCGCTCGTCCCGCTGCGCCTTCGGTTTTCGATGCCGGGCACTGCACATCCCGGACACTATCTGGGCTCCGCCTGGCGTGGTGCATTCGGCCATGCGCTGAAAAAACTGGTTTGCCTGTTCAGTCAGGGCCATTGTGAAAACTGCCCGGTAAAAAAAACCTGTGCCTATACCACGGTTTTCGAATCGAAGTGGATCTTTGACCCCAAAGCGGCCAGTGGCGGTGTGCCCGCACCGTACACCATGTTCCCCGCCCTTGAGGATGGAAAAATGTCGCTCTATATGACGGTGATCGGGAGCCGTGCCCTGGGTTTCCTGCCCTTTATCCTGCAGGCGCTGCGTCAGGCGGGTGCGAGTCGAGTGGCACAGATTCCGTTCACCCTCGCGACCAACGAATATTTCAATGGCACCCAATGGCAGAAACTGCAG
This sequence comes from Gammaproteobacteria bacterium, assembly GCA_011052285.1. Lineage (GTDB taxonomy): Bacteria > Pseudomonadota > Gammaproteobacteria > Arenicellales > DRJH01 > DRJH01. Next base: position 913 of record DRJH01000455.1, on the reverse strand, counting down.
CTGCCAGCTGAATCATTAGTCCAAATCCCGGAATGCCAGCCGGGGGCCATGTCTTTGCAACTCTTGACCCCGGCAAGATTCAAGTATCAGGGTCATTTCATCACCCCGAAAACGCTCAATCTGGAACACTGGATCACTGCATTGCGGCGGCGACTCATCAGTCTGGCGTCATTCTGGGGTGAAGAGAACTCCATGCGGGCATTGTGTGAGGTCAGTACGGTGGGACAATGGCAAGCAACGGATTGCCGCTGGCAGGAAATGGAACGGTATTCAAGCCGTCAGAAAACTGCAATGAAAATCGGCGGTGTGATGGGCAATTTTACGTTAACTAATGAACAGGTGCAGGGGATCTGGTCCCTGCTCTGGTTGGGTCAATGGGTGCATATCGGCAAACTGGCCACCATGGGCCTGGGACGGTATGCGCTCACGTCAACAAACCAAGGGGAAGCGGGATGAAGAAGCTGGAACTGCAGGTGTCTTTTACCACCCCGGCCTTTTTGGGCAATGCCCAACAGCAGGGGCAATGGCGCACTCCACCCTTTAAGGCGCTGCTGAGGCAGTGGTGGCGGGTCGCCGCTGCGGAGGATTGCGGCTATGACGTGAATAAATTACGTGAGCGTGAAGCGGGGCTGTTTGGTAGTGCGTCAGAAAATGAATGTACTGGCCAAAGCAAGGTGCGATTAAGGCTGGGGCAGTGGCGGAATGGAAATGGTAGCTTCTCGTTGCAGGATAGTAAGGTCAAATATCCCGAAGTTAAGTTTTCTGTTGGCTCATCTCTCTATCTTGGATATGGCCCTGTTGGTTTTAAAAAAGGGCAAGGAACGGTTGTGAACATGCCGAATGCCATTGCTCCGGGTGATATTAGCCAACTAAGAATTGCTTTTCCTGATGAAACTTACTGTCAGGCAACGAT
>DRJH01000454.1 GCA_011052285.1 Gammaproteobacteria bacterium | reverse complement strand
GGCCGCAGCGTAATGCTGCGGAAAACATGGTATTGATGTATGCCATCGACGATGAAATCGAGCTTCAATGAGGCCGCAGCGTAATGCTGCGGAAAACAAAATATTCCGCTGACGGCGATAAATAAAATTTCATGCTTCAATGAGGCCGCAGCGTAATGCTGCGGAAAACAAGATTATCTCTGAAGCATCTGCCAAAAAGCAAGAAGGCTTCAATGAGGCCGCAGCGTAATGCTGCGGAAAACAGGCCGGTCAAGATTTTATGATCTTGCAATAATCGATGCTTCAATGAGGCCGCAGCGTAATGCTGCGGAAAACACCTGAATAATGGACATTATCAAACTTGACGAATTCCCGCTTCAATGAGGCCGCAGCGTAATGCTGCGGAAAACAGCCTCCTCGCAAACCCTTTAAAACCAACGCCTGCAAGGTGACTTTTCGAGCACTTGACCATTATATCTCCATACACTTAAACAGCACAACGAAACTCTGTATGAGCTTCGCTCTTTTTCCATATTTTTAAAGAACTTACAAGTTTCGAGCACTTGCCGTGTTTCCAGGACCTACTGAGCGCTCGCGTGCAACAGGCGACCACTTACACAATGATGGGTTCACGTATAACCAGATCAAAACTCTTGCCCAGGCTGGTAATACGTGGCGTTACTTTATCCGCCAAACCCACATCCATCAACAGAATATGGTCATCCTTATGGTGGACGATTCCATCGAGCAGAGCAACGAGTTCCGCATGCCGTTTCCGGCTCATGCGGCACTGAAAAACGGAAAGTTGGAGCCACTCGCCATATCCTTTCATCAGTCTGAACACACGCCGCCAACGTTTGGGGTCGGAAATGTCGTAGGTGATAATATACAAATGCTCTTCCATCATTTACCTCGTTGTGAACTCAACGTATTCCGGAATATCACCCAGCAGGTAACGCCCCAGCAGGCGCGCCTGGATTTCAAACAGCCTGCGGTAACTGACTTTGTAACCAAATAGCGGGTGGGTGATTTCATGACTCATCCGCCGTTCGAAAGCGGCGATAAACCGTTTTCTTCCATCGCCTGTCAAGTTGACGCTACCAGCAGCGGAGACAAAATCCGATGGCCGGACTTCGCCGTTATTGATGGCTTGAACGACACAGGAATCCGCGATCAGCGGGCGATAGGTTTCCATCAGGTCAAGCGCCAGTGCCGGACGACCATAACGTGGCTGATGATAAAAACCCCGGTAGGGATCAAACCCAACCGCCGTCAAAGTGACTGACCAGTGCCGCACCAGTAGCGAATACGCATACGACAACAAAGCATTAACCGGATCAGCCGGCGGGCGACGATTCCGTTGTTTAAAATCAAAGGTCATGCGCCGCACGTCGTCGTCGCGCTTCAACATATTGCCAAATACGCCAAAATAACGCGAAGCCGCCGCCCCTTCCATGCCGAGTAACTCCTGCAGGTTTGCCGCGCGTAACGCCCTGCGCGCATCGGTACGCAACCCGGCCAGCACATCTTTCGGTTTTTCTTCGCCGCGCCAGTTACGACGCAGAAAGGTCCGGCTGTTCAGGATCTTCGCCCGGACGATGGTTCTCGCCAGATGCAAACAGGATTGTTTGTCGAAACTTGCGCGATACTGGGCGGTGCGCAATTCCACATTCTTGTGTCCGGTACCCACTGTGTGTCCGATGAACCAACCGCCGAAGCTGTGCCAGGTGATGGGTATTCCGCGTTGCATCAACTCATGCAGGCAGGGTGTGGTGACGTAGATATTACCCATCAATACAAGCTGCGATGTGTCGATAAGACGCGCATCCTGCACTTTTTTATCATCGATGAAAATTTCCAGGTTCTCACCCTTCTTGGCCACTTTCGCACTGTGTGCCTGGACATAGACTGGCAACGCTTCGTCGTGCGCGACCGCCATCGGCCTGGGTTCAATTGTTTCCTGGTGCAGGTAACGCACTTCATCGGGAAGGCAAATACCCACCAGCGAACAGCGCGGGCACTTGGGGCTGTCTTCCAGGGGTTGTGGCATGCGCCCACCCTCGGCGATAAGACGCAGGCCACTGATGGCGTTGATCGTGAGCGTGCGTAGTTCATCATCGAAGAGGACCCGCACCCGTTCTTTGCTCTCGACAAAGTAGATGGCGCCTTCTTCGCACTGATACCCATGTTCCTGGAGGATCAGACCCTGAACGCACAGCTGCACGCGTTCCGGGTCATATACGCCACAGGCAACGTGCGGACGTTTGCCGCGTTTGTAATCGACCGGAATGACAACGCCATCTTCAACTTCGATAAGATCCAGTTTTGCAATCAGACCCAGGCGATTCGAGGACAGGGTAACCGAACGGGCGTGCAGTTGTTCGTCTTCCTCCAGTTCGGATGCCGCCGGCAGATGGCCGGCTGCCTTGTCCACACGCCGGTGCTTATAGCGGCCATCGACGGTATCGGCCGACTCTGCCCATTCGCCCTGCACCCATTCCAGATAGGCCAGGCGCGGACAATACTGGTATTCGTTGATCATGCGCGCCGGCATCAACGGCTGGTCACCGGAAAGTTCGGGGAATGGCAGGGCGAGGTCACCCTGAATCGGTATTGGTTTGTCGGCGTCCATCAGCAGGACCTGTTACGCCCCGAGCAACCGTCGTGCGAGCAACGTGTGCCTATCCCGCCGTCCATCGTTAACAAGATAAATGTAGATGCGCTTTTCCTGGTTACGGTAAACCAACCGGTAAGGTTTAAAAGACCATATATAGTCTTGTTACGATTTGCCAACGCAGCCCGGTTTCCCTGGTTGTTAAAGCGGTAACGGCCAATCCAGCGGTATTATCTCCATTTCTCAGAATCCGGTTGATACAAATCGTTTACACTGGCATGGCAGGGGTGAAATTACGGTACTTACCTATTGTCAAACGTTGTGATCGATAAATTTCACCAATGCCCATTGCCTGTAAATTCCGCCTGTCAGGAGAGTCTGTCTGCAGACTCTTCAAAGAGAGTAACGATCTCACTGTATCCAGGTCGGATGGAAGCTCCCAAATAGGCCAAGTCCAGTAAGTGGTTTTACTTCCTGAGCCTTTGAAGCCAACAGTATTCAGTTGACTTCCTTGGGCCACAGTCGTGAATAGAGGCAGTGCCTCAATCGCAAGACGATTCGCACCTCGAACAGTACGAATCGGGTCACTACTCGGTTCACGCCACCTCAAGGCATAGCGCCTGTCATCCGCTTGATCCCAGCGAAGACTGGGCTGAGGATCATCCCGGGACCATGGTAAAAACAACGCCTTTCTCAAATGCTCGTACTCTGTGATCTCAATCAAGTCTCGCATAAACTTGAGGAAGTGCTGATGCCCAGCCCCGCTC